>CAJAYZ010000284.1 GCA_903949225.1 uncultured Planctomycetaceae bacterium | reverse complement strand
GCCCCCGCGGCGGTGACGCTCCAGGCCGACGCTGGCTCGATCATCGGAGCCCCCGCGGGCCTCGTGACGACGAAGAATCTTGGCATCTCGGCGCTCAACGGCGCGACGGTCACCACGAAGGTGGAGACTGTCTCTGGCCGCGTCAGCGGTGCCGGTGCCGCGATCACGATCAATGAATCCGACGATCTCGTCGTCGGCACTCCGACGACGAGCCTGTCGGCCAACAATGGCTCGATCACGGTCAACGCCGGCGGTGCGATGTCGGTCTACGTGGCCGATGCCGGTCCCAACGGATCGGTGACGCTCGCCGCCGGCTCGAATCTCACCGAGGCCGTCGTTGGCAGTGGGGCCGAAGTGATCGCCGCGTCGGCAAATCTCTCGAGCAAGTCCGGACGCGTCGACCTCGACACCCAGGTCACGTCGCTCTCCGCTTCGGCGATTGCCTCGACGATCGACATCGACAACATTGGCACCCTGCCGCTCACGCTCCAGAACGTGACGGCTGCCAACAACGTCCGCATCACCACCACCTCGGCGATGACGGTCAAGAGCGTGACGTCGACGGCCAACAACGTCAACCTCACGACCCTCACCCCGCTGGGCACCACCGCCACCAACACGATCTTCGTCGACACCGTCTCGGCTCCGAAGGGGGTGGTGACGCTGACCGCCACCGGCGACGTGCTCGCCTCCGATCCGACAGCCACCTCG
The DNA here is from genome assembly GCA_903949225.1 of uncultured Planctomycetaceae bacterium. GTDB lineage: Bacteria > Planctomycetota > Planctomycetia > Pirellulales > UBA1268 > QWOP01. The sequence continues at coordinate 827 of CAJAYZ010000284.1, read as the reverse complement.
CCCAACGTCTTCGCCACCACCGCTCGCGTCAGTGCGGTTTCGAAGGCAGACGGGATCATCACCCTGCGGACGGCCATCGGCACGCTCGGCGCCCAGGCCAACGGCGACATCACGATCTCGGAGCTCGACTCGATCACCCTCGGGGAGCCGACCGGCCCGACCGGCTTCCAGTCGGTGCTGTCGACCAACGGCAACGTCCGGGTGACGGCCGGCGGGACGATCAGCGCCACCGACGTGCAGGCCACGACCAGCAAGATGGGCGTCATCCTTACCAGCACCGGCGGCGGCGTCCAACTCGGTAGCGTGGTCACCAACGTCCTCAACGGCCAGGTGACCGTCACGGCCAACAAGTCGATCACCGACGGTGATACGAAGCTCGACGTGACCGCGAAGAACGTCGTCCTCACCTCACAGACCGGCTCGATCGGCGCCGTCGACGATCCGATCGAACTCTCCGTCGCCACGATCACGGCCTCCGCACCGGGCTCGATCTACGTCGGCAACGACCAGGCCCTCTCGATTACCTCGATCACCGGCGGCACGGTCGGCATCTCCGCCAACGGCCGGATCACGCAGACCGGCGTCATCAACGCCACGTCGCTTGCCGTCACCGGCAACGGTGCGGCGATCGTCCTCGACTCCCAGGCCAACACGCTCGGGGCCTTCGGGGCGACCAACCCGGCCAGCCCCAACGGCCCCGGCAGCGTCGTCGTCAAGGACACCAGCGGCTCCCTCGACATGCTCGCCAGCAACGTCGGGAGCATGGTGATCACGGCCGCCGGCCCGGTCACCCAGTCGGGGGCGATCCGGGCCCCCCGGCTCACCGT
>CAJAYZ010000283.1 GCA_903949225.1 uncultured Planctomycetaceae bacterium | reverse complement strand
GGCTTCTCGAAATAGACCCGCATCACGACGAGGATCCGCTCAGAGACCCGGTCGGCGAGGCTCCGCAACCGCCCGGCATACTCGCGGGCAGCCTCGAGGTCGTGGATCGAGCAGGGGCCGACCACGGCGAGGAGCCGGGGATCGTCCCCCGACAGCACGCGCTCCACCGCGAGCCGGCCGTCAAGAATCGTGGCCGTGGCAGCCGTATCGAGCGGCAAAAGGGCCATGAGCCGGGCGGGGGGCACAAGCGCATCCAGACTGCGAATCCGCAAGTTGGACGTCGGCGGGGGGCCCGAGCCGGAGGGGGGTGCGGAGGCGGGGGCGGAACGAGCGGTGGTGTCGGCTGGCTTCATCCCTTCACTCTACACCATGCCCGCAGACCGATCCCCACGTGCCGGCCAAGCCTTGGAAAACCGGCGCTTCCCCCCGGGAAGCCATCCGCCGGAGGGGTCGGGATTCCGCCCGGCCCGACCGGGGCAAAAAACCGCGACAGCCCCTCACGCCCCGGGTCACTTTTCGTGTATTTTTGAGGGGACTGCTTTCCGTCGTACGCTCCCCCTTGATCGACTGCACCACCGAAGGAATTCCGCCATGGCTACCGCCTCACGTCCCCGCACGACCGACACCGTGATTTGCGGTGCCGACGTGGTGGTCGAGTCGCTCATTGCCCATGGCGTCGATGTGATCTTCGCCTATCCGGGCGGGGCGAGCATGCCCCTCCATCAGTCGCTCACCCGCTACGCCGATCGGATCCGGACGATCCTCCCCCGCCACGAGCAGGGGGGGGCATTCGCGGCCCAGGGCTACGCCCGCACGACCGGGCGGATCGGCGTCTGCATGGGCACAAGCGGCCCCGGAGCCCTCAACCTCGTCACGGCGATCGCCGACGCGAAGCTCGACAGCATCCCGATGCTCGTTCTCACCGGTCAGGTCGGCACGAGCGTCATCGGCACCGACGCTTTCCAGGAAACCCCGATGGTGGAGGTCTGCCGTGGGATCACGAAGCACCACTACCTCGTCACCGATCCGGCTGACATCGCCCGCGTGATGCGCGAGGCCTTCCACATCGCCACCACCGGCCGCCCCGGCCCCGTGCTCGTCGATCTCCCCAAGAACATTCAGGTCGCGCAACTCGTTCCCGATTACGCCGAAGCGATGAACCTGCCCGGCTATCGGCCGGAGGTTCGTCGGGCCCATCCGGAGCAGATCGCCCAGGTGGCCGCGGCGATCAAGCGCGCCAAGCGCCCCGTGATCTACGCCGGCGGCGGCGTGATCTCCGCCGGTGCCTCCGAGGAGCTCCGCGAGCTCGCCCGCCGCACCGGGATCCCGGTGACGATGACCCTCATGGGGCTCGGGGCCTATCCGGCCGATGACACGCTCTCGCTCGACATGCTCGGCATGCATGGCAGCGTCTACGCCAACTACGCCGTCGACGAGGCCGATCTCCTCCTCGCCCTCGGCGTCCGCTTCGACGACCGGGTGACCGGAAAGGTGTCGGCCTTCGCCGAGCACGGATTCATCGTCCACATCGACGTCGATCCGTCCGAGATCAACAAGAACAAGGTCGTCCACATCCCGATCGTGGCCGACGTCAAGGAGGCCCTCGGGCAGCTCAACAAGATCGTCGAGGCACCGACCGCCGATCTCGGCCCCTGGCACGACCGGATCGCGGAATGGAAGCGGGAAGACCCGTTCTCTTACGACACCACCTACCCCGGTATCCTCGCCCAAGAGGCGATCGCGGAGTTGTCGCGGCTGACGGCCAAGCGCGACACGATCATCACCGTCGGGGTCGGCCAGCACCAGATGTGGGCTGCCCAGTTCTACCAATTCCGCCGGCCGCGGACGTGGGTCTCGTCGAGCGGCTTGGGGACGATGGGCTTCGGCCTCCCGGCGGCGATGGGAGCCAAGGTGGCTCACCCGGACGCGCTCGTTGTCGACATCGACGGCGACGGCAGCATCCTCATGAACATCCAGGAACTCGCCACCTACACCTGTGAGGATATTCCGGTCAAGGTGCTGCTCCTCAACAACCAGCACCTCGGCATGGTCGTCCAGTGGGAGGACCGCTTCTTCAAGGGGAACCGGGCCCACACCTACCTCGGGCCGATCAACAATCCCGAGGCGGCCGGGAAGGGCGATGGAATCTCCCCACAGAACCGCTATCCCGATTTTGTGATGGTCGCCCGTGGCTTCGGCTGGCAGGCCGAGACGGTATCGGAAAAGCGGGATCTCGAAGGCGCCCTCCTGCGGCTCATCGACGCCCCCGGCCCGGCCATCCTCGACGTGCAGGTGCCCTACCAAGAACACGTGCTGCCGATGATTCCGTCGGGCATGACCGTTCGCGACCTCATCAAGCGTTGACCGGACAAGCAGGTCGCCGTGGCGGATAGGACTCGCGAAGCTCCTCGGGGCGACCGTGTGCCCCAATCGCCATCTCCGCGCCGGTCGACCCTGTGAGGGAATTATTTGCGCGGCGGTGGCACAAAGCTTGATACCCCCGCCCCGGACTCCTAAGATCGACCAGCGGGGATTGTGGTTGGGAACAGATGCCGGGCGGATTCGCCACGGCATGGCTTTTCACCTCGATGGCGCACGACCCCTCCCCGATGATTTTCTTCATTTTTTCATCTCGTGACTCGAAGGTGTCTACCATGCGCACATCAAAACGATCCGGTTTTACCCTGGTCGAACTGCTGGTGGTCATTGCGATCATCGGCACTCTGGTCGGCCTCTTGCTGCCGGCGGTTCAGGCAGCACGTGAGTCGGCCAGACGTTCACAGTGCTCAAACAACTTGAAGCAGCAGGGACTCGCGTTCCAAAACCATCATGACGCCATGCAGGCCTTTCCCAACGGCGGTGCTGGCACCTCCTGGTGGGCCACGCCCTACTCGGCGGAGACATGGGGACACTCGCAGTGGGTGCGACTCCTCCCGTTCATGGAACAGACGGGCGCCTACTCGAGGCTCAAGTGGTGCTCAAAAGACGGTGGTGCGGTGCTCAGCTCCGGCTGGGACGGCAACGCCGCGGTGTGGCAGGACCTGCGGATCAAGATGCTGATCTGCCCGTCGTCGTCGCTCAAGAACAACGGTCCGTGGAACAACTTCACCGCCAGCTATTACGGCATCGCTGGCGCGGCTCCGATGCAGTTCGGTCCTCAGCCGACCGGGTCGTTCCAATCCACGGCAGGGATGGCGTTCAACGACGACGGCGCCTGGGGGATCACCTCCGGTCGCGGCATGCTCCCGAATTACGGGAACGGTACGTCGGGTGTTTCCGGCGACGCCGTCGGGCCGCAGATTCTCGGGTTGGACATGTCGAAGTGCAGCGACGGGACGTCGAAGACCCTGCTCGTTGGTGAAATGGGCGGGCTCGTGTTCGGCGGGGCTGGTGTCGAAGGCCAAGATCGCCGGCCGGGCCGCAATTGGGGCTGGCACATGGGCGGCCTCTCCGGCTGGCGTGACTGGGGGCCGCACACCAACAACGTCACCCTGCGGTATGCTCCGAACTCGAAGGTTCTGGGGCAGCCCGGTGTGAGGGATTGGGGCGCTTGGGCCGATGCCTCTCCGGCCAATGCGCCGCTCACGTCGGCTCATCCCGGTGGTGTCATGACGTTGCGAACCGACGGGTCTGTTCAGTACATGAACGACGGCATCGATCTGCAGGCGATGACCCTGCTTGCGGTGCGCGACGATGGACAGCCGGTCTCCGACGACTGACCGCCTGCCGGTAGTTCGCTTCGGATTGAATCGACATGCTTGCGGCATGGCCGCCCTCCCGCTCACGTGATCGGGAGGGCGGCCTCCGTTTATGGGCAGTGGTCGGTGTCGGCTGCTTCGATTGAACAGGGGTCGGGGCACGACTGTCCGCACGCAAACACGCGGCTGCCGGGCCAAATCCCCACCGCCGGCTCGAGGGAAAGCGGTTTCGTTTTCGGGACAAGATTTCAACGGGAGAAACAAATCATGGGTCGAGCAGCCTTGCAATTCGCGATTGTGACATTCGCTGTGCTCTCTCTGACAGGGTGCGGTGGTGAAAAGCCCCAGTCGGCCGAGACGCAGCAGAAGCGGCTCCAGGACTCGGAAGATTCGATGAAGAAGGGGATGGACGCGATGAAGGGGATGAAGGGGATGCCTGGCGGCCCGAAGCGCTGATTCCACCCGGAACTCCCGGCGTCAACCAACCGGTTCACCGGCGTGGCAAAACAGGCCGAAAGACTGGCTTGTTCCCGTCCTGCCGTGAAGAAGTCGATCGTGCCGCGATCGATGTCGCTGACGGTCGTCACGGTTTGATGACCTTTGCGGCATGCCTTCCCATCGACGTTGATGGAGGAGATTTCGATGGCGTCCTTCCGGGAGAGGCCAATGGTCTACGGCCCGCTCGAGGACATGCCATGCCTGATCCCAGCGGATGGCGGGAAGAGGCGTGCTCTCACATCGATCCATCCACAAAAATCATTGATAGCTTGATCGCCGGTTGTTTTCATTTTTCTGTTCATCCATTCGTTTCCAGGAGTCAAACCATGCACGCCTTGCCCAACGGCGACCGACGGGCGTTCACGCTCGTTGAACTGCTCGTCGTCATCGCCATCATCGGCACCCTCGTCGGCCTCCTTCTTCCTGCCGTCCAGGCCGCCCGGCAGGCTGCCCGGCGGAGTCAGAGCCTCAACAACCTCAAGCAGCTCGGCCTGGGAATGCACAACCTCTCCGACGCGAACAAGGGCTATCTCCCTCCGGCCTACATCGAGCACTGGCTCAATCCGGCCGATCCGGGCCACATGTACAAGGGCCCCTACGCCCCGAAGATGACCGGCACCGGCTTGTACTTCGTCCTGCCGTTCATCGAGCAAACGGGGGTCTACACCAAGGGGAAGGTGAACTACGACGCCAACGGCGAATCGAACCAAAACCACGCCTACGACGTCTACGGTGGCGACGGCAAGGCACGGAACTGGAGCAACAGCCCCTTCCAACAGAAGGTGCCGGCGTTTGTCAATCCGCTCGATCCCACCTCGTCCGAGACGACCCATGGCTGGGGATCGACCGGCTATGCGATGAACTTCCAGGTCTTCGGAGCTCCGAAACACCCGTGGGGCTATTGGTGGCCGCTGATGGGCACCACGCAGCTCGCCCAGATCCCGGACGGCACGACGAAGACAGTCCTCCTGGCCGAGGCCAGGGCCGGATGCCAGGGGGGCAACAACGGGGCCAACGGCAAGCTCTGGGGCCACGGCCAATGGAATCCCGACTGGTTGCCGCTGATCGGCGCTACTGGCCAGAACTTCACCAACTACGGCCCCTACAACGCGTCGAGCAACGCGTGGCTGCCGCCGCAGATGAATCCCACCGACCAGAACTGCGTTCCCTACCGGGCCACTGCCTTCGGGACCACCTGCCAAGTGACGATGGCCGATGCGAGCACGCGATCGATCGATGCCAACATCGATCAGACTGCCTGGATGTACCTCCTCCAGAAGGACGACGGTCAGGCAAGCACCGGCGACTGATGAACTCAACGTCTCTCGATCCCCTCCCGGGCCGCCACGCATGGCGGCCCGGGAAGCTCGGGAGGCCCCTTGTTTGCCTTCGAATCCCTGCTCCCCCTTAAGCGTCCGTTTCATCTTCATCCTGAGGAACATCCTGTGTCCCCGGCTCTCTTCCCCCGTCGCGCGATCGTCGCCACCGCTCTTCTGGCATGCCTCGGGGGATGCTCAGGAGGGGGCGGCCCGCCCTCGGGGACCGTGACCGGCAAGGTGACGATCGACGGCCAACCGGTGACCGGCGGTTCGATCCGCTTCCATCCGACCGCGGCCGACACGAAGTCGAAGCCATCCGGTGGGGTGATCGGGGCCGATGGCAACTACAGCGTGCCGGATGCCCCGGTCGGGGCCTGCAAGGTGACCGTCGACACCGGCGTCGCCAAGGGGGCCCCCGCGAAGAACGAACCGAAGGGGCCAGGCGCCGACATCATGAAGAAGATGCAGGGTCCCCCGGCCGGCATGCCGGCGATGGGCGGGGGAAACGGCCCCGGCTTCGTCAGCGGCACCAAGCCGATCCCGATCGAGCCTGCCTACACGTCAGCCTCCTCCACGCCGCTGTCCGCAGAGGTAAAGCGCGGAGCCAACACGTTCAATTTCGAGGTCAAGTGACTTTCGAGATGACGTGACGGTCGAGTTCAAGCGACGAGTGTCGGCTGTGGCCTCGCTCGTCACGCCGACGAGCGATCACTTGCCGCCGAAGGGATCGTTGTCGTCGGCGGGCTTTGCCGGTGTGCCTTCGGCATCCCCGGCCGGCGTCGCGGCCTCTTCTTCGCCCCCTGGGCGGATAAAGGCCAGGGCCTCGAGGATCACGTCGTCGGTCCGCTTCTCGTCGAGCTTGAGGGCGTATTTCCGGAAGAGCTCGGCGTAGGCCTGACTGGCTGCCTTGTCATCCCCAGAGACCAGGGCGGCCACGCCGGCCTTTCCATCCTCGGTGAGCATCGCGTCAGCGAGTGTCACAAGCCGCCACGCCGTGCGGCGGAGTGACTGATCGGGCACGAGTTGCGGCACGGCCACGTCGCCGCCCCCCATGCCCGGCTGCATCCCGGTAGGCATGCCCGGCATCCCCGGTCGGCCAGGCATCCTCCCCCCCGCCCCGCCGCCGGTGCCACCGCCCGACATCTGTTGCTCATAGCGGCGGTCGCGAAGGATCCCCTCGTCGACCTCGAGGACCGCCACCGCCAATTCCGTAACGCCGTTGGTTGCCTCGACCGCCTGGATTTCCGACTTCGTGGTCACCGTTGCGCCGAGCGCCGCAGCGGCCCGGACGCGCACATCGAGCGAGCGATCCTTGTCGTTCATCACGCCGACAAGCGTCGTGGCCAGTTCCTTCGGGGACGACTTCACGACGGTGGTGAGGATCGAGAGGGCCCGGGAGGCGAGCCAATCGGAGACGACCGGTTGCTCGACGGAGGGCTTCTCGGCGACGATCGCGAGGATCGCCGGCCGGGCCCCCTTCGTGAACTCGGTCTGCCGCTCGCCGCCGGTGCGTTTGGCGACATCGGCGTGGCGGACGAGCCCCGCCATCGCTGCCACCCTCACGCTCGGATCGAGCGTGGCGTCGCCCGCCACGGCTGCGAGTTGGTTGACGGCGGCCGGCCACACGGTGCCGTCCTTGTTGTCCTTGGCCCGCAGTTCGCCGACGAGGAGCATCGCGTTGACGCGGGCCGCCAGGGAAGCCCCGGAGTTCTTGGCGATCGTCACGGCTGCGTCGGCGACCGCCTTCGAGGCGTCGTCGAAGGCCCGATCGTCAGTGATGCCGACGATGAGGATGTCTCGCATCTTCCGCCGCACCCTGTCGAGGATCGGGCGATTGGCGTCGTTGGCCAACTGCGGCATCGCCTTCTTCGCGATGAAATCCTGGGCGGCCGGGCTGAAGCCACCGCCCGTTCGGAGCGGCTCCTTGTAGCTCTTCTCCGCATCCTGCTCGATCTTCATCCAGGCGGCATTGCGGGTCGCGTCACCGGCCGGCTTCGTGCCCTCCTCACCGCTGTCCTGGGAAGTGTCATCCCCTTCTTCCTGGGCCGGAACCAGGCCCGCCGTCGTGACGGCCAGCCCGGTCGCAAAGAGCACGGCAGCCCAGCGTGGCCCCCGCCCTCCGGCCGATCGCCGGCAGTTCATCAGACGCGGCGTGGCACCGGCACGGACAAACAAGCTCGAGGGGCGGAACATGGCAACTCGTCTCCGAAGGCTCTCGTCACAGACAGACTCTAGACCCTGACCGATCTACACCACTCGCGGGCGCTCAACCGCCCGGCGTCTGCACCCCACCCGGCCTTCCGCTCGGAGGCGTGCTCCCCCGCGAGCCACCAGGTCCACCCGGGGGAGCCCCGGCACCGCCCCCCGGAGGGCCGAACAGGCCGCCACCACCAGGGAAGAGGGACGAACCGCCCCCCTCGCCATCCTTGTCTTTCTTCTTGCCGTCGTCGGCCGTCGGGAGCGTCTGGGCATACCGTTCGTAGTCACGCTGCGAGTCGGCTGCCGACGCGACGGAGAACGTTCCATCCTCGCGGAGGAAGAGGAGCTCGAGCGGCTCCGAGGGGCCGGTTGTTCCCCCCTTCTTCGAGTCGCCATCCTCCACCCGGCCGCGGGCATCGACGAGGAGGCTGTTGGTGGTCACACTTTCGGCGTTCTTCGCATCGGGGCCCTTGGCCTGCTTCTTGTCGAAGTTGGCAAAAGCTCCCAGCTCCGTCGTCAGGCTCTTGAGCAAGTAGTTGCCCGTCTCCGGGTTCTCAGCGAGGACGAGGACCTCGTAGCCGGTCTTCGACTTCCGCGCCTCCCCCTTGCGGAGCGAGCGGACGAGGAGCCCCGTCTTGTCGGGCACATGAGCAAGCGGGCTCGGCTCAGACTTCTTCGCGGCGAGGATCGGCTTGTCGGCGAGATCGGCCTGGGAGAGGTACTGCGCCGGCAACCCGAAATTGGGATTCCGCACCGAGATCTGCACCCGGTAGCGGTAGGTCTTGCCCGGCTCCACGGTCGTGTCGACGAAGCGGAACATCCGGTATTCGGGGAGCTTCATCTCCATTCCCATTCCCATGCCACTTTCGCCGCCCCCCATCATGCCACCCATGCCGCCGCCCATCATGCCGCCCGGACCCATGCCTGGCGGCATCATCCCGCCGGGGCCGCCCATCCGCGACGACATACCCGACGGCGGCGTACGCATCCCGCGCGACCCGCCCCCCTCCATCGAAGCTCCTTCGGAGTCGCCACCGCCAGCCCCGCGTCCCATCGGTCCGCCCGGCGTCATCCCCGGCGGCATCATCCCCCGGCCTCCTGGCGGCATCATGCCCCGCCCCATGCCCGAGCCCATCCCGGCCCCCGAGCCCATCGGCGCTCCAGAGCCGGCGCCCGGGCCACCGAGGATGTTCGTCTTCGAAGCCTGCTCCGCTTCTTGAAGCGCCAGGGCCTCCCACTTCTCCTGCTCGATCTGCCGCTTCCGCAGCTGCTCAACCACCCACGGATGAAGTGATTCGGTTCCCCACGGATCCCCTGCCAGAAGCGGGAGCGGAAAGACATAGGGCACCACTTGGACGGCATTTTCGTCCATCGGCACGATCTGCGAGGGATCGAGTTGCAGGTCGGCGGGAGCGATCTCCGGCTGGATGCCGTTCCAATCCTCCGCCGACTTCGCCACCTTGTTGAGATCGAGACGGGTCCAGTTCAGCTCGGCATCGGCGGCCGTGCCCGCCGGCACCTCGGCCCGCTCGATGCGGTAGTCGCTCCACAGGGGGATGTCGGCCTGCGTCTGGAGGCCACTGGAGGCGAAGGCACGCATGAAGGCCTCCTGCTGGGCATTGGCTGGCACGAGGGCCGTGACCAGGCAGTAGGGGATGATCTTCCCCGGCATCACCGGCGAAGCGAGCGGCAGCAACGAGCCGCCCTCGCCACCCATCATCGGCCCGCCCGGCCCCATCGGGCCCATCGGGCCGCCCGTTTGGAACTTGTTTTTTCCCGTCTTCTGATAGCCCGGGGGAGTCCCGCCAGCCACGTCACCAGGGTCAGCCCCCTTCTTCTGCTTCTTCTTGTTCTTGTCCTTATCCTTGCCGTCGTCGTTCTCTTTCGTCTCCGGCATCCCCATCATCATTCCCTGATTGGGATCCTGGGCGACGGCGATCACCGCCCAGCCCGGACGGACACGGAGATCGACCAGCGGTAGCACCTCCGGAGCGTTCCGCTTTGCCTTCTCGTCGGAGAGCGGGGTGTTGAAGATTCGCGGCACGGCCGGCGCGGCGACGACGTTTTCGCGCCACGGCTCGACCAGCTTGGCCAAACTCGGCCGCTTGGTCGTCTCGGCGGGCGGGCCCTTCGAGTCGGCGATGTGCTTCACCGTCCGCCCGGCATGCTCGACGATCACCGCCGGGAGTTGCTCGCGCTTGGCCGGCTTCGTCCGCACCGCGTCGATGCCGCCCCAGACGAGGGTGCAGGCCAACGCCCCGAACAGCCCCACCACGAGTTTCTCACCGTGATTGAGGAAGAAGTCGACGATCGATTCCTTGCTCAAGTTGATGCTCGGCTTTTTCATCGCATCACCCTCCTGGGGCGGTCTGGACGAGGTCTTGGTGCTGGTTTCGGTGCTGGTTTCGGTGCTGGACTGGGGATCAAACGTGAAGCTGGATCAAACGGCCGGCTCGGCCGGCGGTGGCTGATCGGCTGGCGGAGGAGCGTCTCCGGCCGGCTCGGCTCCTTCCACGGGCGCCGGCGGGTCGCCGCCGGGAAGGGCCGCATCGGCTGGTGGTACGGCCGCGTCACCGGCTTCCGGAGCGGCGGGATCGACGGCCCCATCGACAGCGGCCGCAGGCTCGGCGCCGGCGGGCTCTGCGGCGGGATCGGCTTCGGGCACGGCGGGCTCGTCGACGGCGGCGGGCGCCGGCTCGGATGCATCGGCGGCAGCCCCGGCATCCACAGCACCTTCCGCTGCCAGCCCCAAGGCCTCCGGATTCGGAAGCGTCGCCAGCGCGATCGTTCCGCGGATCTCGAGGACGATGTCATGCGGCCGGACCATCGAGCCCGCCCCAGCCATCCCTGCCATCGGGCCATCCTCACCGCCGCCTCCCATCGGAGGACGCGACATCATGCCCCGGTTAGGAGGGCCACCCATGCCACCCCCCGGCGGTCCACCGGCCTGCGGACGACCGCCGCCCCCGCCCGGTGGGCCCATCATCCCGCCCGGTGGCCCACCACCCATTCCACCCATTCCACCCATTCCGGGCATGCCGGCAGCGGCCGCAGGGGGATTGAGACGCACCTGTCGGATGTCGATCGGGACGGCCGAGGTGGCCAGCCGGATGAGGAAGGCATCGAGTTTTCGCTGATCGATCGTGGCTCGGATCGTGAACGGCATGAGGTGGCTCATGAGGGCCGACGGCGACGTCGCCACCTCTTCCCCCTTGAGCGGCTTGCCGTCGGCGTCGACGTAGATCCAGGTGAGGAAGGCCTCGTCGGTGGTGCCGGGGCCCTGGGCTGCGGCGGAAGCTCCCCCTTCGGCGTCTCCCCCTCCCATCGGCGGCATCGACATCCCCCGGGCCATCCCCGACTGCCCTTCCTTCGGCATGAAACGGGGATGCTGCGGCTTGACCTGGCCGCCGGCGCCAGCTGCGCCGGCGTCGCCATCGCTCCCCGAGGAGGGCATCATCATGCCCCGACTCCCTCC
>CAJAYZ010000282.1 GCA_903949225.1 uncultured Planctomycetaceae bacterium | reverse complement strand
CTGGGGAGCTTCGTCGAATTGGAGGTGGTGCTCCACGACGGCCAGCCGGAGTCGGAGGGGCACCGGATCGCCGCCGAGCTGATGACGCGGCTCGGCATCGCCGCCACCGACCTTTTGACGAGTGCCTACGCGGAGATGCTGCCGCGCGAAGCGTGACGGCTCGTTCTCTCTCAATCCCGCTCCGCGCTCTCGACGGCGGCTGTGCGGAAATCCGGTGCTCGCGGGGCGAACGACGGTCCTCCATCCTGACAGCGGCTTTCCACGCTTTCCGTCAGGAGTGATCACTGCGGCAGCGTCTCCTTTCGCCTCCCCCCATGGGAGTGAGTGGCGGGGGCGTGTCGAAACTCTCGCCACCCTCGGGCGGTTAAAGAAGCAGGGCTTTGAAGCTACCGAGCGTCGCGAGCGACATCGGCATTCCTCGGGCCCCGCCACCCCACGATGCACACCACGACTCGAGTTCCCGCCCCATGATCGCGACGTTTTCCCGCAGTGCAGCGCTGGCTGCTCTGGCCATCTCCTTGGCGGCGGTCTGTTGGGCCACGTTCGCTGTCGTCGCCCGCCGCGGCGGCTTACGGTGGCGGTTCGTCCTGCTCGCTGCGTCGCTCGGCGCCGCGGGGGCGTCGGCCTTGATTTTCCGGGGCTCGGAGCCTGCTGGCGAAGTCGCTACCGCCTCGCGGCCTGCGCGGCTGGTGCCGGTGCCGGGGACCTGGGCCTTGACCGACAGCGGGTCGATCGTGCCGGTCGGGGTGCCGTTCGATCCGCAACCCAATCAGGATATTCCAGAGCGGTTCGAATCGCGGGTCATTGCCGTTGGCAACGCGGAGTCGACGGCCAACTGCCACGGCTGGGTGTTTGTCGAGGGGCGGTATTGGATTCCGACCGAGAGCGTCGACACGATCCTCAAAGAAAACGGCTACATTTTGGTCGACCATCCAGAAGCCGGGGATCTCATCGTCTACCGCGACCATGATGGGAGGCCCCTCCATACCGGCATCGTCAAGGCCGTGGGGGACGACGGCTTCGTGCTCGTGGAGAGCAAATGGGGGCAGTGCGGCGTCTTCTGGCACACCCCCATCGATCAGGCCTTCGGCGACGAGATCGAGTATTGGCATGCCGCGCGGGATGGTCACTCGCTTCGCCTTTCGCGACGCCCCGGGCCCGGCGTCCCTCCCAGGCCGTCGGGAAAAGCCGCTGGGTGATCTCGCCTCGCGCGCTCTCCCCCCTTTTCGGCGGCGGCCAGTTGATGTCTGCCGGTATGCTCTGTGAGCAAGAAGGTGGTTACAGTCGCTGCCGGCAAGAGGAGAGAGCAATGCAGGAACTCATGATCGCCGTCCTGATCGCGATGGGAGGCCTCGTGGCAAGTCAGGATCCAGAACTGCTTCGGCCTTTGTTCGACTTCACCACGCCCGAGTCCGCGCGGCTGTGGCAGGCAGTGAACGACGGCGTGATGGGAGGAGTCTCGCAAGGCCGATTCCGGATCACCGACGCCCGGACGATGGAGTTCTCCGGGAATCTGTCGTTGGAAAACAACGGCGGCTTCACGTCGGTGCGGACGAAGCCAACGACCCTCGACATCAAGACTGGCGACACGCTGGTTCTCCGCGTCAAGGGTGACGGTCGGGAATACATGGTGAACATCTACACCAAGTCTCGCCGCATGGCGTTTTCGTACCGGGCAGATCTCCCCACCGAGAAAGATCAGTGGCAGGAGATTCACGTGCCGTTGAGCCAGTTCGAGCCGACGTCCTTTGGTCGGGTCGTCGCCGGCATGGGGCCCGTCGATCCAGGGCAGATCAATGGGCTCGGCGTCATGCTCAGCGACAAAAATCCCGGGGCATTTCGCCTGGAGATCGAATGGGTGAAGGTCATTCGCGGGGCTGATTGATCCGGGCTGGCCCCGTGAAAGCGACGTCAAATCCGACGTCGCACATGCACGCAGACGGCGGCACACCGCGGCACGAGCAACAAAAAACGGCTACACCTCCCGCAATCGCGGATGATGCAGCCGTTTCAGTACCCTCGACAGGGATCGAACCTGTAACCTTCAACTTCGGAGGCTGACGCTCTATCCAATTGAGCTACGAGGGCATGCTCGGGAGTTTACCAGCCCCGGCCACCCGGCGGTAGCGGCTCCGCCCCGGCTGTTTTCAGCCTGGGAACCTGCCGCATGCCACCGCCGGGCGCACCCCAGGGGGGCAATAGCTCGCTGGTCGAGCCATCGCCTCAGCCCCGGGAAGGTGTCGTCGCATTCCCCAATCATTGCCCGAATCGCTGGCGAAACGATCAGGTCGATTCGCCCCTGCTTCCACGCCCACGGCCGCAAGAGCTCACGCCGACTTCCGCAGCGGCTCCGCATCCCGCGGCCGGCGACGGGGGCCAGAGAGAACCTCCTGCCCTTCGTCGATCCGAATCGTCGTGCCGTCGCTGTCCGCAGGCGCCGCGTCTGCGGCGGTATCTGTCGCCGCTTCGGTCGCCGCATCGATCTCCATGTCGGTCGCTAGGTCGGTCGCCAGATATTCCGTCAACTGCCGGCGTCGACGGGCGTGGCTCACGAGTTGACACGCCCCGACGAAGCGCCCCAGAAGCATCGGCACCGTTCCGAGCGGAGCCGACACGACCGTGTGACGGATCACCTCGATGACGTGCAGCATGAACGACGGCAAGAACGACCGACCCGCAAGCGATCGCCAGAACAGCCGCTCCCCGTGGAGCCCTGAGCGAAACCCGCGCTCCCACGCCAGCTCCGCTCCAGCCACCACCCTCGAACCCTCTTCCACCACCGTCGACACGCCCCGGGTGGCAAGCTCCACCGCCATGTCGACGTCGGCCAACCGGTCACCACAGGCCGCACTGAAACCGGCCCCGGCATCGCGGACAAGATCCGCCCGCCAAAACCCAGCCTCAAGCCGCGGACCAACCACCGGCCACTGCGGACGCCGCGCTCCCACGCGGCGTTCCGCCCCCGAGCCGACGGCAGCAGTCGTCTCCATCCCCGGACGAGTCAGCGCCACACGTCGACCACCACGCTTGTACTTCACCCCCGCCGACACCACCCGATCGGGCGTCTCTCCATCCACTCCGAGCGGAATCACCGCGCCGGTTCGCGCGTCTTCAAATCGGGCCAGCGCCGCGTCGGCCCAGCCGGGCGTCGCCTTCCAGCCCGCCGCGAGGAGATGGACCACGTCGCCTGTCGTGGCCTGCACGCCGGCCGTCACGCACCCCACCAGCCCTGACCCCTCCGGGGCGCGGACAAACCGCACCTCCTCGGCAAGATTCCAGGGATCGTCGTACTCGCAGCCGAGTGCCACGACCACCTCGCAACCCTCCGGACGATTCTCGAGGACGCTCAGGAGCGTTTCCTCGAGCGCCCCGGAGTCGCCCGGCGTCGGGATCACGATCGACAACGTCAGTCCGCGCAGCATCACGTGTGACATCTGAAATCATCCCGCCCTGGTGACAGTGCAGACCAGGATCCAGAGGCGCGCACCGCGATCGTAGACTGTCGCCACGACCGTTCCCCCCGGGGCGCGGAATCGACGGAGAAGAATCAGGCAGCCGCCCGCTGGGGCTGCAACTCCGTGAAGAGATTGACGGTGTGGAGCATCTCGCCGTCCGCGTCATAGAACTGGAGCACGCCGACATCGATCAGCCACATCGCGAACATCTCGGCCACGCGGTAGCAGCGGGCCACGCACCGACCACGGTCGATGCGGATGTTTTCCTGGACATCGGCCACCTCAACGGCATCCGCCCCGAGTTCGAGGAAGTAGCGGGTGACCAAGGACCGAACGTCGGCGGCGTGCATGTGCAAACGCATGGTCGGCAACCTCCTGTTGCGTGTTCTGCGGGCGGATCGGACAAGCGATCTGTTGCGAGCGACTTCCTGTCGATCGGGGCCGAAATCTACCGGGCGGATTCCTGCGACGAAAGGCGGCTTTCGCAGCCCGGGACGTCACCCCCTCCCACCAACGGGGATTTCATCGTCCGGCCAGCGCTGATTCGGTGACCCGCGATCGACAAGGAATCGCAAACCGCGCAGCCAGCAAGGTCGACGCAGCTTGCCAGGGCCGCCCAGGCCGCGAGGGAGGACGCGAGGCAGGCTTGGGGCAACCATGGCTTCGACGACAAAGCAGTGCCCGGGCGGACCGTTCAGAGGCGCTCGATCAGAGGCG
>CAJAYZ010000281.1 GCA_903949225.1 uncultured Planctomycetaceae bacterium | reverse complement strand
TCACCGTCATCCACTTCGTGCCGTCGATGCTCGATGTGGGTCTCGATGGGCCCGATCTGGAGCGGTCGTGCCGCTCGCTCCGACACGTCTTCGCCAGCGGTGAGGCCCTCGGCGAGGCCGCGATGAGCCATTGCCTGCGGCGGATTCCTGCCCGGCTCCACAACCTCTACGGGCCAACAGAAGCCGCGGTCGACGTGACGTATCACGAATGCCGGACGAACGATCCACCGGGGCCGGTGCCGATCGGTCGGCCGATCGCAAACATGCGGACCTATGTCCTCGACGCGGCGCTGCGGCCAGTGGGCGTGGGAATCGATGGAGAGCTGTGGCTCGCCGGCGTCGGGGTGGCGCGGGGATACCTCGGCCGCCCCGATCTGACCGCCGAGCGTTTTCGTTCAGACCCGTTCTTCGAGCGGCCCGGGGAGCGGATGTACCGCACTGGTGACCTGGCCCGGTGGCGTCATGACGGCGAGATCGAATACCTCGGCCGGCTCGACCATCAGGTGAAGATCCGCGGCGTCCGTATCGAACTCGGCGAGATCGAGGCCGAGTTGGAGCGGATCGAGGGGGTGACGCGGGGGGTGGTCATCGACCGGGAGTTCGGTCCCGGCGACCGGCGGCTCGTCGCCTACCTCATCGCCGAGCCCTCTGCCCCGAACGACGAGGCGTTGAAAGTGCTCCTGGCGGAGCGGCTTCCGGAGACGATGGTGCCGTGGCGGATCGTGCGCGTCGACGCCCTGCCGGTGAGCGCCAACGGCAAGCTCGATCGGGCCGCGCTCCCCTCGCCGGATGCCGCAGTCGATGCGGTGGAGGCTTCGCCCCGGTGCGCTCCTGTCGGGGAGGCCGAAGAGGCCCTGGCGGCGATCTGGTGCGAGCTGCTCGGAATCCCGACGGTGGGGCGAGACGACGGATTTTTCGCGAGTGGCGGCCATTCGCTGTTGTCGATGCGGCTCGTGGCGGCGATCGAGCGGCGGTTCGGGGTCCGCCTGCCGGTCAAGACCGTGTTTGAGTCGCCGAAGCTTGCCGAGCTTGCCGCCCGGATCAGCCAACCGCCGGCGGCGCTCCCCGAATCGGCCGTGGCCCTGACGACGATTCCAGCCAGCGCCGAGGTCATCGACTGTCGGCCGCTTCCGGCGCAGCGGGGCATGTGGCTCCTCCATTCGCTGCTCCCTGATCCAGCCACCTACAACGTCCCGATCGCGTGGCGCGTCGACGGGCCGATCGATTGGCCACGGATGGAGCGGTCGTTGGCTGCAGTTGTGGCCCGCCATCCGGCGCTGCGGACGGCGCTTGTGGAGGTGGATGGTGACCTCGTGCAGCGAGTCCTGCCGACGGCTGCTGTTGCCGTGCCGTGGCGCGTCGTCACGATCGCGGAGGAATCGGGCCTTCAGGCGGCGCTCGAGCACGAGGCCTCGACACCGTTCGATCTGGCCATCGCGCCGCTCGTGCGGGCGGTGCGGATCGACATCGCCGGGGCCGAGCCGGTACTGATGCTGACGTTTCATCATGCGATCATCGACGAGTGGTCGATCGGGATCGTCCGTGCGGATTTGGCAGCAGCGTACGCCGCGGCCGACGCCTTCGATGACCGGAGCCTGCCGGTCGTGACGTCGGCCCGGGATTCGGTCGACATCGAACGCGATCGTCGATTCTGGCGCGAGGAGCTCGCCGCCGCTCCCGTGGAGACACCGCTCTCCGGGAGATCGGTGGCTGCCGTCGTCGAGTCGTCGCGAGGCAGGACAAGCCGGTTCACGGTCGAGCGGGACGCGCTCGACCGGCTCCGCGGCTTGGCCGAGCGTTCTGGAGTGACGGTGTTCAATGTTCTTCTTGCCACCGTCCACGCCTGGCTTCAGCGGATCACCGGCCAGCGCGATCTCGTCATCGGTACGCCGGTGGCCACACGCGGTGCGGCGGAAACCACCGCTGCTGTCGGCTGCCTCATCAATGTCCTCCCGGTGCGCGTGCGCTTCGACGAGGGGACCTCAGCAGACCCCCTCACGCTGCCGGGACTCGCGGAGCGTGTTCAGGGAATCTTCCTCCGCGCGCTCGACCATGCCGATCTCCCCTTCGACCAGATCGTGGCCGCGGCAATGCCGACGCGACAAGGGAGCCGCCAGCCCCTCGTCAATGTCCTCCTCACCGTCGTCGAGACGGGGGATCGGGCCTGGAGGATCGGCGCTGCCACCCTCCGGCCGGAGCCCATCGATGCCGGCCGGGCCCGCTTCGATCTTTCGCTCACCCTCGAGATCGGGCCCGACGGCTTGGAGGGAGCGCTCGAGTTCCCGCCCGATCGGTACGACGCAGACGTCGTTGCCCGACTCGCAGCGCGCTACGCAGCGTTTCTTGCTGAGGCAGCGGCCCGACCGACGGTGCCAATTCATCGGATGGCGATGCTGCCCGACGCGGATCGACGACAGGTGATCGAGGAGTTCAACGAGACAGACGTCGATCTGGGGCGTGCGACGACGCTTCATCACCTCGTGCTCGAGCAGACCGCGCGGACGCCATCGGCCTGCGCGGTGCGCGAGGGGGAAACACAGGTCACCTACGAGGGTCTCCAGCAGCGGTCAGCGCAGCTGGCGAGGAGGCTCCGTGGCTTGGGCATCGGGAGTGGCGATCGGGTGGGGATCGCGTTGCCCCGATCGATCGACGCGACTGTCGCCATGCTCGCCGTGCTCCGCAGCGGAGCCGCTTGGGTGCCTCTCGATCGGGAGGCGCCGCCTGCGCGTCTGGCGTTCATCGTCGACGATGCGCAGCTCTCCGCGATCATCGACTCGAATCAGTCTTCCGGCGGTTGGCCGGAAGGAATGGTTGTCATCGATCCTGAGGCTGCGGATCTCGGCGATCGAGCGGAGGATGATCTCCCCGACGTCGAGTCCGGAGCGGCTGCGTACGTGATGTACACCTCGGGATCGACCGGCCAGCCAAAGGGGGTCGTGATCCCCCATGCGGCTGTCGTGAACTATCTCCGCGGGAAGCAGCGGCGATTCCCCCTCGACGCCGCCGACATCTGTCTCCATGCCACTCGGACGACGTTCGACATTTCGGTGTACGAGGTTTTCGGCCCGCTCCTGGCAGGGGCTTCGCTCGTGGTCCTTCCGGCTGGTCGGACCGATCCGGTCCGAATTGCGGAGTTGGTGCGGAGTGCGGCGGTGACGGTGGCCCAGTTCGTGCCCTCGCTCCTCGCCCTCCTCGTCGACGACAAATCGTTCACGGCGTGCCCGACGCTGCGTCGCGTCTTCTGCGGGGGAGAGGCGATGCCCTCCGGCCTGATGGAGAGGTTCATCGATCGGTCAGACGCTGAATTGGTCAACGTCTACGGGACCACCGAGGCGACGGTGTGGGCCACCGCCTGGGTGTGCCGCCGGAGCGAGCGAGCGGAGATGCCGCCGATCGGCCGCCCGCTCGACAACGTCCGGTGCTATGTCCTCGCTGCCGGCTGTCGCCCGGTCCCCG
>CAJAYZ010000280.1 GCA_903949225.1 uncultured Planctomycetaceae bacterium | reverse complement strand
GCCGCCGGCGTGGCGCGGAGTCCTCATCGTCGAGCGCGGGATGGAGGGGCTCCATGGCGACGCCGATCGCAAGGCCTTCCTTGCCCTTCCCCCGGTCGATCGCGGCATCACCGCCGAACTTGCCCGGATCGCCCTGCTGGAGCTCGTGCCGGCAGCGCTCGAGGGGCGTTTCGACGCCTTTGCCGAAGCCTTCGGGGCCTACGGTCGGTTGGCAGGAGTGCCCTTCGCCAGTGCCTCGAGCACGCTCCCGTTCCACGGCTCGATCGAAGCGCTGATCGATCGGCTCGCGGCGCTCGGAGTCCGCGGCGCAGCGCAGAGCTCGTGGGGGCCGGCGGTGTTGGCCTGCGTGGCTTCCGAGGCCGAGGCTGAGGGGGTGGTCGAAGCGCTTGCTGCCGAAGGGCTCAGGTCCACGCACGACATTTCCGTGGTCGGCTTCAAGGCGAAAGGAGCGCGGCTGCGGCCGATCACTCCTCCGGCTCGGTGAACGGGCCGGCGAGGATCGCCGCGGGCTGCTCGTGCGGGCCGTCGGCGTCGATCACGAACCTCGCCTGGCCGACGAGATCGTCGGGGATCCGCCACACCGTTCGGTCGACCCCCTTCGCCACCCGGTTGAGCATGAGATAGGGGGGAATCTCGCCGGCCGTTTCCCGGATCGGCACGGTGGCCGGATCGGTGCCCTTGAGGACGTCGCCCGCCAGCCGGCCCGCCACGAGACCGACCTCGAGGAAGTTGAAGCCGACATCGAAGAGCGTGCCCCGGTCGGGCTTGCCGGGATTGACGGTGAATACGGGGATCCCCGCCTTCGCTGCCGTGCCGATCACCGAGTCGATCGCCGAGATGACGGTGGTGTCGCCGGGGCAGAAGATCGCCTCGGCCCCGCGGGCGATCGTCGACTGCACCGCCTCGATCACGCCGGAGGAGTTTTCCACCGGCACCTCGAGGAGCTCGATGCCGCGCTTTCGGCAGCTCACCCGCGCCAGATCCATGAAGCGGCGCGAATTGCTCTCGGCGTTGTTGTGGGCGACGCCGACTTTCTTGAGCCCCGGATGGAGGCGCTTCGCGACGCCGAACGTGTAGTCGACCGGGGCGAGGCTGCCGTAGCCGACGAGCCAGGCCGGATGGATGAGCGGGTCGGCCCGGTCGAATCCGACGCCGGCGGAGAAGGGATCGGCCACGGCAGCGAACACATGCCGGAGCCGGCCGCGGGCATTAGCGCTGGCGATCTGCTGGAGCGAGGGGGTGCTCGACGTGAGCACGAGATCGAACGGGCCACCGACGATCTCGCGGGCGATGGCATTCCCCTGCGCCATGTCCCCCTGGGCGTTGAACCGGCGCACCGTCATGGTCTTCCCATCCTCGAAGCCACGCTCGGCGAGGCCGGCGAGCATCCCGGTGACCGCGTCATCGAGGACCGTCGAGCTCGTCTGCTGGAGCACTGCCACCGCCGGGAGCGTGCGGGCGGAGCGGGTTCGATCGGTGAGTAGTAGCAGGGCCGATGCGCCGCCGAGGAGGAGGAGCGTGGGGAGGCAGCGGCGGAGGATGGCGGCGAGCATGGGCGTGGGATTTCAGGCGGGCCGAAGCCCCGGGCCGATCAGGCGTAAAGATCGCGGAGGGTGCGGGCGGCGGGGTCGTCGAGCTGGTCGGCGCGGCGGAGACGGTCGAAGCGGCTGGCGAGGTCCTCTGGCGACAGCCGGCGCTTCGCTCCCCCTTCCACATCGACAGCGATCTTGCCGCGGTGGACGAGCAACAGCCTGTCGCCGAGCCTGGCGGCCTGCTCGAGGGAGTGCGTCACCATCAGGGCCGTGAGCTTTTGGTCGCGGACGAGCTTCGCAGTGGCCTGCACGACCCGGTCGGCGGAGGCCGGATCGAGGGCGGCGGTGTGCTCGTCGAGGAGGAGGAGCTCGGGGCGGTGCCAGGTGGCCATGACGAGCGACACGATCTGCCGCTGCCCTCCCGACATCGAGCCGATCGGCTGGTCGAGTCGCTTTTCGAGTCCGGGCTGGATCGCTGCGAGTCGTTGGGCCGCCTCGGCGCGGAGCCGTTGTGGCGTGGCCCAGCCGAGCCCCACCGGCCGTCCACGGCAGGCGGCGACGGCGATGTTCTCGAGGACCGACAGGCTCGAGGCCGTTCCGGCGCGCGGATCCTGGAAGACCCGCCCCACATACCGGGCCCGGCGGTTCTCGCGCCATCCCGTGAGATCGTGGCCGGCGACGTGGATGCTGCCGGCATCGAGGCGGACGGTGCCGGCGATCGCGCCGAGGAGCGTGCTCTTCCCCGAGCCGTTGGTGCCGATGACGACGACGAACGTCCCGGCGGGAATCGTGAAGCTGACATCATCGACGGCGCGCACGAGCGGGCCGCCGGGAGCGGAGAAGGCAACGGTGGCGTGGCGGACGTCGAGCATGGGGGGACTCAGCGGGCGGCCGAGGCCTGCGGGCGACGGGTGAGGAGCCGGGGGGCAATGAGCGCGGCGAGGACGACCAGCGCCGTGGCGGCCTTGAGCCAATCGGGATGGAGGCCGGCACGGAGCGCCGAGGCGACGAGGAGGCGGAAGGTGATGCTGCCGGCGACGGTGGCCACCAGCGCCCCACCGAGCCGCACAGGCCCGACGAGCGCCGCCCCGAGGAACACGCTTGCCATCCCCCACACCACCATCCCGATTCCCATCTGCACGTCGGCGAATCCCTGCACCTGGGCGACGAACGCTCCGGAGAGCGCCGTCAGGGCGTTGGCGATCGCCAGTCCTGCGACCGTCAGCAGCCCGGTGTTCCGCCCCAGCGCCCGGGCCATCGTCGCGGTGTCGCCGCCGGCCCGCATCGCCGTGCCGAGGTTCGTGCGGAAGAAGGTCCAGAGAAAGAGGACGGCGATCCCCACCGCGGAGAGCATCACGATCAACCGGGCCGCCTCGGCCGCGGCATCGCCGAATCCGGCCGCCGTGGTCGCCGGGAGGAAGATCGCCTCGGCCCGATCGAGGAGCGTTGCGGTGCCGGCGAGAGGGACATTGCTGCGGCCGAGGACGACGAGGTTCACGCTCGAAAGCGCCGTCGTCACGAGGATCCCGGAGAGGAGCGGCTCGATGCCGAGAATCGCGTGGAGGAGGCCCGTACAGGCTCCGGCCGCGGCTCCGGCGGCAGCGCCACCGAGGGTGGCCAGAGCCGGGTCGTGCCCCGCGACGAGGAGGACGGTCGTCGTCACGGCGCCGAGGGTGAAGGAGCCGTCGGTGGTGATGTCGGGGAAGGCAAACAGCCGGTAGCTCACAAACACGCCGAGGGCCACCAGCGCCAGCGTGACACCAAACGTCCAGGTGGCCAGAAGGGTGATCATTGGCGCGGCCCCCGGACGTCGATCGGTGCAAACCAACACGCCCCACGCGCCATCTCCGGGCGACCGCTGCCGAGGACCGGCGCCGGATCGACAAGGAGATGCATGACCGCCAGCGGCGACATCCCGCCGAGGCCGGCGACGATTGTTCCCGGCTCGGTGACGCCGCGGCGGAGGGGGCGATGAGGGAAGACGGCGGCGTGGAGGTGGGCGTTTACGGTGCCGAACGGGCGGACACAATCCGCCAGCGCCCCGCGGCCTCCCCGTGTGGCGATGCCGACGACGAGTGCCGTCCGTCCGGCGTGGCAGGGCTCGCGCGAGAACGACAGCCAGCGGGCAGCGACCTCGGCCCGGCCGGCGGCGGGGTGATCGTCGGCCGTCGCCTCGGCGATGGGGCGAATCAGTTCGGCGCCGACAAGCCCCAGCACCTCCGCGACCATGAGCACGGCGATGGCCTCGGCCCCCACGCGGTCCAGGAGGATGCCGAGGAGCGTGTCGAGCGCGACGGCCGCAGCGTCTGCGCCTTCGAAGCCGGTGTGGCCGCGGGGCGTCCCCTCCCAGAACAGCCCTGTCGCCACTCGGATCGAGGGGACGAGATCGCCACTGCCGACGAGCGAATCGGGGACGCCGAAGGGGCGCGGCGGGCGGACGAAGACACTGCCGCAGGCGGCAACGAGCTCGCCGCCGCTGGTCACCGCCGGCCCGTCGTCGGCCAGGGCCCCGATGCCGATCCCGAAGGCTTCGCTCGGCACGTTCCGCGGGGTCTCGTCGATCATGCCCACCCCGGATGTCCAGGCCGGTGCGCCGACGATGACGCCAGCGAGCGTCGCGGCGGCTGAGCCGTCGAAGCCGACGAGAACCACCTCCCCGACCTGCTCCGTGCGGAGCGGCGCGGCTGCCGGCGGCGCGGCGTCGCGTGCCGCTGCGGGGACGGGCAGGGGGGCGGGGCGGTCGATGGCGCCCGGCTCCATGAGGAGGGGAGCGAGGCGCGAGAGCGTGAGCACGCGATGGATCGGTTCACTCGACCGCGATACGAGGCAACTGCCACCGGCCCCCTTGGCAGCGCGGTGGACATTGAAGAGCGAGCGGATCCCGGCCGATGACAGGAAGCCGACCTCACCGAGGTCGAGGCGGATCGTGTGCCTGCCGAGACGGAGCTGTTCGTCGACGGCCGCCTCGAGTTCGGTGGCGGTCTCGGAGTCGATCCGTCCGCGGGCGACGAGATCGACCCGATCACCGGCGTTGCCGGTGATGGAAGCTTCAATGGAGAGAGCCATGGCCGATCTGCCGTTCCTGGGCCGCTCAGCTGAGCGGAAGGCCGTAGGTGCGGAGCACGCCGCGGAGCTTGTCGGCCTGCGCTGGCTCGAGCGCCACCAGCGGCAGCCGCACTTCGCCCGAGTCGCGGCCGAGCATCGCCAGCGCCGCCTTGATCGGGATCGGGTTGCTCGAAAGCCCGAGGAGGTCGCGGCAGAGGCTGAAGAGGCGGTGGTGCCATGCGCGGGCACTGGATAGGTCCCCGGCCTCGAAGGCGTCGAAGAGAGCCTTCATGTCGGCGGGGACGAGGTTGCCGACGACGCTGATCACGCCGCGGCCACCGATGGCGAGGAGGGGAAGCGTCATGCTGTCGTCACCGGAGAGCACGGTGAGGTCGGTGGCACCGATGATCTGCGACGCCTGGTCCATGAGACCGGTCGCCTCCTTCACCATGGCGATGCCGGGGAGTTCAGCGAGGCGGATGATCGTCTCGGGGTCGATGTTGCGCCCGGTGCGGCCGGGGATGTTGTAGACGCAGATCGGGATGTCGACCGCCTCGGCGAGCGCCTTGAAGTGTTCGTAGATCCCCTGCTGGGTGGGCCGGTTGTAGTAAGGACCGACGACGAGGGCCGCACTGGCGCCCTCCTTCGCAGCGTGCTTCGTGAGCCGGACGGCCTCCGCGGTGGAATTGCTTCCCGTGCCAGGCATGACGAGGATCCGTCCGGCCGAGGCCTGGATGCTCTCGGCGATCACCCGTTCGTGTTCGTCGTGCGACAGCGTCGGCGATTCCCCCGTCGTGCCGACCGGGCAGATGCAGGTGACGCCGGCCGCGGCCTGGGCATCGATCTGCTGGCGGAGGCGGGGCGAGTCGATCTTCCCGTCGCGGAAGGGGGTCACGATGGCCACCGACAGACCGGCAAACCTCTCGGCACGGGTGGGCTTCACGGCGGGGCTCGGCATCGAAGGGGCCTCGGGGTGGACAGGTGCAGGCCGATCGGGTCGACCTGCGAAGGGAGCGTCGGGGGTGTGCGCCTCCGGCGAATCTGGCGAGAATAAGGGTTTTCGGCCCGGTCGGCAAAGGGGCCGTGGCGGGCGGCGGAAGGGAGTGGCCATGGCAGGGACCGGCGGGCTCAGGGCGGAGGCGATGGCGGCTGCTGCCCGCGTCCTGGCGGCCGGCGGCCGGCGAGGGAGCCTCGGGATCGTCCTCGGCACCGGGTTGGGGACGCTCGTGGAGCGCTTTGACGACGTTGTCTGTCTCCCGGTGGGCGTCACTGGCTGGCTCGCTGCCTCGACCGCCACCGGCCATGCCGGCCGGATCGCCTGCGGGCGTGTCGCCGGCTGCCCGGTCATCGCCTTGCAGGGCCGCGTCCATGCCTACGAGGGCTTTGATGAGGCCACGATCACCCGGGGGATCGAAGTCCTCGTCGCCCTCGGCGTCCGCACGCTCCTGGTCACGAATGCCTCCGGCGGCTTGCGGCCGGGGATGACGGGAGGCGAGCTCCTCGTGCTCGACGATCATCTCGACCTCGTGCGGCGGCCAAACGCAGCGACGGAGCCGGCCGAGTGCGCTGTGGAGCGGGGCGGACGGGCCGGGGTGGAGATCTACCGAGCGCGGCTGGTATCACTGGCACTGGCCGCGGCGCGGCGGGCCGGGGGACGGGCGCGGGCCGGGGTTTACGCCCGGCTCCTCGGGCCGACCTACGAAACGCGCGCGGAATACCGGATGCTCCTCCGCCTCGGGGCCGATGCCGTGGGAATGTCGACGACGCCTGAGGTCCTTGCCGCGCACCGGCTCGGCGTCGACGTCGTCGCGGTCTCGGTGATCACGAATGTCGCCAACCCCGACGCACCGGAAGAGACCGATGCCGAGGATGTCTGTCGGCTCGCCGCCGGTGCGGGGAATAGTTTGTGGGAGGTGATTCGGGCGCTGGCCACGGAGGTGGCGGGCGGAGGGCCAGAGGGATCGACGACCAAGACGGAGGATCGATGACCAGCCAGTCCAACCAGCCCAACCAACATCAAAAGCTTCTGCTCACCAACGACGATGGCTATGACGCGCCGGGCCTCGCGGCGCTCGAGCGCGCCGTGGCGGGCTGGGGCATGGAGTGTGTTGTCGTCGCGCCCGATGTCTGTCATTCCGGCGGTGGCCACCGGGTGACGACGCACCGGCCGCTGGCGGTCCGCGAGGTGGGCCCGAGTCGCTTCTGCATCGACGGCACCCCGGCCGACTGCACGCGGTTGGCGCTTTCCACGCTCTGCCCCGATCCGACGTGGGTCCTCTCCGGGATCAACGCCGGCGGCAACCTCGGCGTCGACGTCCATCTTTCGGGGACCGTCGCCGCCGCCCGTGAAGCAGCCCTCCATGGCCGCCGCAGCTTGGCGGTATCGCAGTACCGGGGGCGGAGTCAGGCGATCGACTGGGAGCGGGCGAGCCGGTGGGTGGCGCGGGTGCTTGCGCGAGTCGATTCCCTCGCGCTCGAGCCGGGGGAGTTTTGGAACGTCAATCTCCCCGATCCGGCCACGGCCCCCGAGGGGCATGCCGGTGGCGATCCGCCGATCATCGAATGCGCCG
>CAJAYZ010000279.1 GCA_903949225.1 uncultured Planctomycetaceae bacterium | reverse complement strand
TGCCGCTCGGCGGCGGCGTGATCCGAAACAGCCGCGGCCCCTGATCGGAGGCGTAGATCCGGCCGCGCGCGTCGAAACAAAATGCCACCCACGATCCGAGTTCGCGTGGCACCGACAGGACCCGTTCGACGGCAAACCCCTCGTGGATCTCGATCTTCTCCGCCGGGGTCGCCTCCTCGGCGGCGCCGATCGTCGAATTGGCGAGGCAGGCAAGGACCACAAGCAGGCAGGAGACGCGTGGCATAGCGGAGATCCCGAAGACTGTCGCTGAAGACTCCCGTCCCGGAGAGCGGAGGGGCCTGAGTATACTTCCGCCCCTTGGATGGAGCGGCTGCTGAAGCGTGGAGGATCAGGGATGAAACGCTGGGTCGAAGAGCTTGCTGCAACGGAGTTTCCCAAAGGCCGCCACTCTCAGGGAGGGCAGGACGGGGTCCTCCGGGCGATCTTCGAGCAGATCGGCACGGTCAACACGCCGCCACTGGCGGTCGAGTTTGGGTTTGACAGTGATTCGCTCGCCGGAGGATTTGGGTCGAATGTCGCCAATCTCGTCCTCCATCATGGATGGCGGGCGGTCCTCCTCGACGGCGGCCATGAAAACGCGGCCATCAATCTCCATCGGGAGTTTCTCACCTCCGCGAACATCGTCGAGGTGTTCACGCGGCACGGGGTGCCGGCGGAGCCTGATTACGTGTCGATCGATCTCGACTCGACCGACCTGTGGGTCTTCCGGGCGCTCCTGAAGAGCTTCCGGGCGCGGGTGTTCACCGTCGAATACAACTCCCACTTCCCGCTCGACGCAGCGATCACCTTTCCAGACGACCCAGACGAGCGTTGGCAGCAGGACCGGGGCTACGGTGCCTCGCTGAAATGCCTCGTTCTGGCCGCGGAGGAGGCGGGCTATTCGCTCGTCACGGTGGTGCCGAAGCTCGACGCCGTCTTCGTCCGCAACGATCTCCTCGACGACGGCTCCGGCCAGCTCGTTCCCGCGTTCGAGACGTGGCGGCCGGCCACATCGCTCCGCTTCCACGCGCCGCTTGCCATCCCGTCACGGACCGGGATCTTTCTCGACTACGAAGTCTTCCGTCGGACTGGCGGCGACCTCACCGCGAGCCGGGCGGCGGCGCGGGGGGTGTGTGAGCAGTGCCTCCTCGGCGGCGAAGTAAAACGCGGCCCGGTGCGCCGCTTCCTCCGCGCCTGCAGGCGTGCCCTTAGCCGACTCCTCGGAATGTCGTGAGGACGGGGGCTGGAGGCGGCTGCTGCTTGAACGGTATACTTATCCTCGAACACAACCTGCCTCTTTTCTCACTCCGAGAGTTGCCGCCATGGACTTCTGTCGCCGTTTCAGTGTTGCGATCCTTCTGCTCCTGCCTGCGATCGCAGGGCTGGAGTATGGATCGTCAACCAAGGCAGAAGAGCCCGTCGCTGTGGCCGAGGGACAGCGGGCCGAGCCGCTCTTCCACGACAGCCACTTCCATCTCTCAAACTACGTCCACGAGGGGATCGACACATCGCGGCTCCTCGAATTGATGGATGACGAGGTGGGGCGTGTGGCGTTGTTCGGGATTCCGCTCATGCAAAAGTGGGATTACTTCGTCAACGGCCGTCGCCGTCCCGGCTACTACCTCGAGTCGGACGCCGAGATGTACTACTACAGCTTCATCGATGCGCTCATTGCCCGGCAGTACCTCCGTCTTCCGGAAAAGGATCGGCAGCGGTTCGATCCGTTCATCGTCGGCTTTAATCCGACCGACATGAACGGTAAGCAGCACATCGAAAACGTCCTCAAAACCTTCCCCGGGGTGTTCGTGGGGATTGGCGAGTTCTCAATCCACAAGGAACTCGTGTCGTCGAAAGTTTCGGGACACGTGGCCAGCGTGAAGAACCCAGCCGTCGATGAGATCCTCAACCTCGCCGGTGACACCGGACTGCTCGTCATCCTCCACTGCGACATCAACGAGATGCGGGCTGTCGGTGAGGATCCCGCTCATGCCGCCGACCTCCGCGAACTGTTTGCCCGCCATCCACAGACCAGCATCATCCACGCTCACACGGGGCTAGGCCGGTTTGTCGGCCCGACGGCCAATCATGTCGCGCTCCTCGACGAGATGTGTCGCGATCACTCGCTCGATCATGTCAGCTTCGACATTTCCTGGGACGAGGTCGCAAAGTGGGTCGTCAAGGATGAGGCAACGGTGAAGTCCTGGGCCGATCTCATCAACAAGCACCCGACCCGATTCCTCTTCGGCACCGATTCAGTCGCACCCAAGAGCCAGGAGGCCTACCTCAAGACCTATCACGACTACGACCCGTTGTGGAAGCTCCTCACGCCCGATGCCTCGAAGGCGGTCCGGCTGGGGAATTACGAGCGGCTCGTCGATGCGGCGCGGAGGAAGGTGCGGGCCTGGGAAGCCGAGAACCTCGGCGAGGATGGGGTGGAGGAGGCTCCTGACACGATCCCGATCCGTCCGGCCGAACCGGCACGGAAGGCGGCTGGGGGCGGACTGGCCCCTGCGGGGCTCGCCGAAGCCGGGCGATAGCAGCCTGAAAAAGAGCCAGCCGCCGGTCGCGGGACTGTTTCAGGGTAGATTCGGCGGTCGGCAGATCGCTCACCGCTTCCTGTCTTTGCCCAGATTTGGTGGCTGGCACCTTTTTCGGATAGCACATGCTCGTCAGCATCTTCAACGACGTCATCGGCCCGGTGATGCGCGGGCCGTCGAGCTCGCACTGCGCCGCCGCCCTGCGGATCGGCAGGCTGGCTCGCGATCTGATGGAGGGCCAGTTCGACGACTGCCTCGTCGAGTTTGACCGGGCAGGTTCGCTCCCCACCACGCATGACAGCCAGGGCTCCGACATGGGGCTGTTCGGTGGTCTGCTGGGCTGGGAGGCGACCGATGAACGCCTCCCCGGCTCGATGCAAACCCTCGCCGACAGCGGCGTGCGGATCCGCATCGAGACGATTGACGCCGGCGACCCCCATCCAAACACCTACCGGCTCACGCTCGCAGGTCCCCAGGGCTCGATCTCCCTCGACGCCATCTCCACCGGTGGCGGGATGATCGAGGTGATCCGGCTCGACGGATTTCCGGTGGCCGTCGGCGGCGATGCGTTCACGACGCTCCTCTGGGCGCAGGGGGGGGCAGAGGGGGGAGCGACCGCCCTCCGCGACGAACTCTCTGCCCGCGAGGAGATCGACGCCGTGCTCCTTCATGAGCGGCCCTCGGACACGACGGTCCTTTTCGAGATCCGCTCTATGGCGGCGCTTCCCGCGCCGCTCGTCGCCGAAGTTCGCAGTCGCCCTGGTGTGATGCGGGTCCGTGAACTCGCGCCTGTGCTCCCCATTCTCTCCCGGCACGACGCGGCCGTTCCCTTTTCGACGGCCGCCGAGTTGCTCGCCCGCGATGGGGCCGGCGCGAGGGCGCTGTGGCAATTGGGAATCGAGTATGAGATGGCCCGCGGCGGCCTCGATGCGGCGACGGTGGAAGCGATGATGGTGGAGATCGTCCGCATTCTCCGCCGCTCGATCGCCGCAGGGATCGCGGGCACGACCTATGCCGACCGGGTCCTCGGGTGGCAGTCGGGGGGATTTGACGACGCCCTCCGACAGGGAAAGCTCCTCGACGGGGGCGCGCTCAACCGGGCCATCCTTTATGTGACGGCGCTGATGGAAGTGAAGAGCTCGATGGGGGTGATCGTCGCCATGCCGACCGCGGGCGCGTGTGCGGCGCTGCCGGGCGTCGTCATTGCGCTAGCCGAGGGGATGGAACTCGGCGAGGTGGAGATGGCCCGGGCGTTTCTCGCTGCCGGGCTTGTCGGGGCGTTCATCGCCAGCGCCTGGACGTTTGCCGCCGAGGTGGGAGGCTGCCAGGCCGAAGGGGGCGCTGCCTCGGCGATGGCCGCCGCGGCGCTTGTTGGCCTCGCTGGCGGGACGGCCGAGCGGAGCCTCGCCGCGGCGTCAATGGCACTCCAAAACATGATCGGCCTGATCTGCGACCCGATCGCCAACCGGGTCGAGGCCCCCTGCCTGGGGAAGAACGTCTCCGCGGCGGCCAATGCCCTAGCGAGCGCCAACATGGCCCTGGCGGGCTTCGATCCGGTCATCCCGCTCGATGAGGTGATCGAGACCGCCCGCCGCGTCGCCGGACAGATGCCGCGAGAGCTGCGGTGCACGGCCCTCGGCGGCCTCTCGATCACCCCGACCTCACTGGCGATTGAAGCCCGCTTGGCCTCCGCCCGCAGCGGCTGCGGTAGCGGCGGCTGCGGCTGCCACTGAACGTGTTCAAGCCCCGATTCGTTTTTGTCCGACCAAGTTCCTCGACCGACCCCGGCCCCTCTGAAAGCCCACGATGAAGAAACCTGCCCGCGGCCCGTCCTCTGCTCCCCCCCCGCGCACCTCGCGCCCCGCAGGGCCGCGACCGCCGCATCAGAAGCGGCCGCCGGTGGCGGGAGGGACGCGGCCGGTGGGGGGAACGAGGGCGGTGGAGGGAACGAGGGCTGCCGCCGGGACAGCGCGGCCGGCTCCGGCCGGGACAGGTAAGCGGGAAGGGAAGGGGAGGCCGGTAGCCGAGCGTGACGACACGGGCGACGTGGCCGAGGCGCGCCGCCATGCGTCGAAGTTGGAGCAGAAGGTCCACGGCCTGCGGGCCTGCACGGCGCTGTTTGCCAAGCGCCCCGGCGACATCATCCGCGTCTATCTGTCGGTCAATCGCAAGCCGACGTTCAAGGCGCTCCTCGAATACTGCGTTGCCAAACGGCTCGGTTTTCAGTTCGTTGACGACGAGAACCTCCAGAAGCTCTCCGGCGGGATTCATCACGAAGGGATCGTGATCCTCGCTCGGGAAGCACCGCGGATCAGCGTCGATGACTGGCTCGCCGGAATCGCGGCGAAAAAGATCAGCGGGCCGTTCCTCTGGCTCGACGGGGTGCAGAATCCCCACAACCT
>CAJAYZ010000278.1 GCA_903949225.1 uncultured Planctomycetaceae bacterium | reverse complement strand
CTCGGTGCCGGTGATGTCGGAGGGCATGAGATCGGGGGTGAACTGGATCCGGTTGAACGACATCGAGAGGAGCTTGGAGAGGCTCGAGATCATGAGCGTCTTCGCCAGCCCCGGCACCCCCTCGAGGATGCAGTGCCCCTTGCAGAACAGGGCGGTGAGGAGGAGGTCGAGGACGTGCTCCTGGCCGACGATCACGGTGCCGAGGGCCCGGGTCATCCTCCGGTGGGCATCGGCGACCATCTCGGCCTCGGCGGCCACGGCGGAGGGGTCTCGGGAGGCACTTGTGGCAGCAGACGACATAGGGAAATTCCTCGACGACTTCCTGACTCGGTCCCGGAGGCTTGTGAAGGATCCTTTTGGCCCCCCCCGAGGCCGCTGAGATTACCCTAAAAAGAGCCTTCCTGCCGGGGCAGCGGCGGGCTCCCCGGAGCGGGGGTCCCAGCCGCGGCCTGCCGCAGCGCCGCAGTGACCTATGATTTACGCGGGAATCCCGATTTACGCGGGAATCCCGATTTACGAGGGAATCTCCCTCCCCCGGTTCTTCCCTCGGCCCCCGCTCTCACTCCGCCCTCTCCCGGCGGCAAGCGCCCCATGCCCTCTCCTCCCGCCACTGCCAATCGGAGCACGCCCCGCGCGGAGCGGGATGCCACGGCGGTTCCGCCGGAGGGGATCGTCCTCTTCGACGGCCACTGCAACTTCTGTAGCGGCGTCGTCAACTTTCTCATCGACCGTGATCCGCACGGCCGGCTGAAGTTTGCCGCGCTCCAGTCCGAGACCGGCCGGCGGCTCCTCGCCGAGCATGGCCTGCCGATGCCGGATGAGCCCGACACGATGGTCTTCATCGTCGGGGGCAAAGCCCTCGTCCGCTCCGATGCGGCCCTGGCGACGACGAAGTATCTCCGCGGCCTCTGGCCGCTGGCACGGGTCGGCTACCTCGTGCCGCGCTTTCTCCGCGATCCGGTCTACAAGCTCGTGGCCCGCAATCGCTACCGGTGGTTTGGCCGCAGCGAGGCCTGCCGCGTTCCCACGCAGGCGCTCCGGGACCGGTTCCTCGACTGAGCGCTACGCGCCTTCGCGGCCGTAGCCGTAGCGCTCGAGAAACGGTCCCCAGCGGCGGGCGATCTCGGCGGCGATGCGGGGATCGTGCCGGTACGATCCGGCCCGGTACTCCTTCATCCCCTGGGCATGCGCCTCGAGCTTCGGGCGGACGACCTCGAAGTCGCCCAAGTCGAGCCGATCGTAGGCCGTGCGGAGGGTGCCCACCGGATCGGCGACGACATCCTCGTAGCGAACTTCATGGAGCCGGCTCGGGTCGAGCGTGGCCCGATCGCGCTCGAAGGCGGCATACATCTCCTCGAAGGCGGAGAAGACATATTCCTCGAGGCGCTCGCCACGATCGACCTGCATCCCTTGGCCGTCGTGGAGCGATCGCCACAGCTTCATCGTCGAATTGAAGACCGCCTGCGGATCGCGGACAACATGGAGAAATCTCGACTCCGGAAACATCCCCGCAAGCACGCCGACGCGCGCCGTGTGCGGCGGGCTCTTGAGCACCGGCCGGCGCGGATCGGCAACGGCGAGGAGCCCGAGAAAGCGGCGGAGCGTCGCCTGCCAGCGGGCGAGTTCGGCGGGGGGGAGCTTGGTGAGGTCGAGCGCCTCAGGATACGGCGGGCTCGTGACCGGGAAGGCCATCCGGCGGTAGGGGGACGGAGCCCCGAGATTCATGAGGGCAAACTCATCCTCTTGCGGCCGGTCGAGCCCGGCGGCCATGTCGTCCATCGGCCGTTTGGCGGGGACGATCAGTTTCACCAGCGGGGCAAGGGTCCGTTCGGTGAGGAGAAAGTGCCCCGGGGCGTAGCACTGATAATAGTTGGGGCAGCAGAAGCGGTCGTCGAGCATCATCAGCTCGTGGAGAAGCGTCGTCCCCGATCGCCAGTGGCCGATGATGAACAGCGGCGGCGGCGTCTGTGGCGGGCTTGCGAGTTGGCGACCGAAGCGGAAGTTCGAGATCGGCTCCATGACCGAGTTGAACGCCGACGCGGCCGTGATCGTGACCATCAGCCCCCACCGGCTCAGGTCGGCCCGGGCGTGGTGCTCGGCGACCAGCGGCAGCCAGACGCCCAGCGGCATGCCGTGCCAAAATCTCGGCGCCCAGAAGGGCCAGGCCCGGTAATCCTTCTCCCCGTCGGGGCGCTTGGCAGGGGCCGCTCCAGTCGCAGCGGCCGAGGCTTGCGCAGCCTCAAGCGTGGGGCGTGTAGCGGCGGGCGGTTTGACATCCATGACGATTGACCTGCTCCGCGGGCCTGAAGCGGGCCCGGCTAGAGCCATGATAGCGATCGAGGTCGCTTTCCTTCACCACCGGTTTGCGGCCGTGCGGGGCAAAGATTCGTGCTTCACGCCAGAATCTCACCGATGACGCGGGCGGGTTTGACGCCCGTCAGGCGCTCGTCGAGGCCCTGGAAGCGGACGGCAAAGCGTTGGTGGTCGATCCCGAGGAGATGGAGGAGCGTGGCGTGGATGTCGCGGACATGGACGCCACCGTCCACCGCTGCAAATCCAAAATCGTCGGTCGTGCCGTGCACGCAGCCCGGCTTGAAGCCACCGCCG
>CAJAYZ010000277.1 GCA_903949225.1 uncultured Planctomycetaceae bacterium | reverse complement strand
CGAGCTGGTCGAACTTCGTCACCGCATCGTACCGGGTGACGCGCTCGATCACCCCCCGGGTGCGCTCGTGCGTCTTGGCACGCTTGTGCCGCTGGACGAGGAGCCGGTGCCGTTGTCGGGCATCGACAAGCTTTGCCTCGACCGCGCCGATGTCCTCCTTGTAGCGGGCGACCACCTCGTCGCAGCCGGTCGCTTCTTTGGCGTGGGCGTCGCGGAGGTCCTCGAGCCGACGCCGTTCGCGGATCGCCTCCCGGGCGAGGTCTTCCCTCCCTTTCTCGATCGCGAGCCTGGCCCGCTCTTCCCAGGTGGCTGTTCCTGACTCGGCCGCGGCCACGGCCCGCTCGGCCCGCTTCCGGGCGGCGATCGCGCCGGCGCAGTTGGCCTTCACCTCGACGAGCGTGTCTTCCATCTCCTGGATCATCAGGCGGATGAGCTTGTCTGGGTCTTCGGCGGCATCGAGCATCGCGTTGAGATTGGAATTGATGATGTCCTTGAGTCGCGTGAAGACACCCATGGGGAGGCTCCTGAAGGGAGGGCTGGCGTTATTGGGTCGGGATGCGAGGAAGAAGAGCGAATCCTGTGCCGGAGATGGGGGGCGTGGGCTTGGCGTGGGTCGGGGCCGCCCCCTGCCGCCTCGCCGGACGTTCGCTTCGGCCTTCCAGGCCTGCGCTCACTCCGTGCCGCCTGCGCTCCGCCATCCATGGCTCCGCTTGCCGTCTACGCCGGCTCCCAGGGCACGGGCGACCCCTCCTGATATCCGTGTCATGGTTCGGAGTGGGCTTGTTTCCGGACTGTGATGTTCAGGGAAAGGGTTGGTGCCTGCCATGTCGCTCCTGCTCCCTTCGCGCCGTGATCTCCTCGCCGCTGCCGGTGGTGGCTTCGGGTCGGTGGCGCTTGCGCATCTCCTCGCGGGGGAGGGGAGAGGAGGGGAGGAGAGGAGAGGCGCCGCCGAGGGCGCGGCGCTCGGCGATCCGTCCTGGCCGCTCGGCGGGCTCCATCATCCGGCGAAGGTTCGCCGCGTCATCCAGCTGTTCATGAACGGCGGCGCGAGCCCGATGGACACGTTTGATTTCAAGCCGGCCCTCGAGAAGCACCACGGCGAGGCGCTCGGGCCGAAGGAGAAGCCGGAGGGATTCACAGGCCCCGCCGGCAACGTCTTGAAGAGCCCGTTTCCGTTCGCCCAGCATGGTGAATCCGGGCGATGGGTGAGCAGCATGTTTCCCTGCCAAGCGGAGCGCGTCGATCGGATGGCGTTCCTGATGGCGATGAAGACGACGACGAACGTCCATGGCCCGGCGAGCTACATGATGAACACCGGGTTCATGCTTCCCGGGTTTCCCTGTCTTGGCGCCTGGGTGTCGTATGGCCTGGGGCGGATCGTCGACGATCTTCCAGAGTTTGTCGTCCTCCCCGATCCGCGCGGCCTCCCTTACAACCAAAAGGGAAACTTCTCCTCCGGCTTCCTCCCCGCCCGCCATCAAGGCACCGTCGTCGATCTGGGCCGCCCCGAGCCAATCCCCGATGTCTTCGCCTCCGATGCCTTTCCGTTCGCCCGAGGTGAAGCCGATCGCGACACACTCGCCGCGATCAGCAGGCTCAATCGCCGCCATGCCGCCGCCCGCCCCCTCGACACGCACCTCGAAGCCCGGATCGCGTCGGGCGAGCTCGCCGCCCGGATGCAGCTGTCGGCGCCGGCCACCTTCGACCTCGCGGGAGAGACCGCGGCGACAATCGCCGCCTACGGCCTCGAGCAGAAGGAGACCGCCGACTTCGGGAAGCGCTGTCTGATCGCCCGGCGGCTGATCGAGCGTGGCACGCGCTTTGTGCAGGTGTGGAGTGGCCCGCAGGGGGCGGTCGACAATTGGGACAACCACGGGAGCATTTCGCGTGAGCTTCCGCCAATGGCCAAGAGCGTCGATCAGCCGATCGGAGCGCTTCTCGACGATCTCCGCGACCGCGGCCTCCTCTCCGACACGCTCGTGATCTGGACGACCGAGTTCGGCCGCACCCCGTTCGCGCAAGGGGGCGACGGCCGCGACCATAACGGCGGCACGTTCGTCACCTGGCTCGTCGGGGCAGGGGTGAAGGCCGGCGCCACGCACGGCGAGAGCGACGAGCTCGGCTATCAGACGGCCGCCGGCACGACGACCGTCCACGATCTCCAGGCGACGATTCTCCATCTCCTCGGCATCGACCACACGCGGCTCACGTTCCGCACCGCCGGCGTCGATCGCCGCCTCACCGACGTCCACGGCCACGTCGTGCGGGAAGTGCTGGCGTGATGAGGGTGCCTGCAACCGTGGCGACCTGGGCCGAAGCCAAAGCCCGCCTCATGAAGCTCGGCCAATGATCATCAGCATCTCCTCCGACGCGGAAGCCGACCTCGCCCTCCACAACTCCCCAAGGTAGGCCATGTCCAACAACCCCTACGCCGCCCCCACCGCGACTGATGACGTTGCTAGCCTGACGGATTCTAGGGGGGATGAACTGGCCGGACGGTTCACGCGATTAGCCGCGGCGATGGTCGATGGGCTCCTCGTCATGGCGATCACCCTCCCGGTCGGCATCGCCACCGGGTTCGAAGTTCGTGCCCAGACGCAGCAAGTCGGGCTCCTCGAACAGCTCGCCATGGTCGCGTTGGGGGTAATCGTCATGCTCGCGCTTCAGGGATATCTGTTGGCCACACGAGGCCAGACCATCGGCAAGTTGCTCACCAAGATCCGGATCGTCGACGCCAAGACCGGTGCCCTGATCTCGTTTGTCAGGATTTATGTCTACCGCTATCTCTGGTTGACGCCGCTGGTGCTGATCGCGGCCCTCATCCCCGGCCAGGTCGACGACGTCCTGATCAATCTGATGGCACTCGTCGATGGATTGTTCATCTTCGGCAAGGAACGCCGCTGCCTCCACGACTACATCGCCGGATCGAAGGTGATCCGCGTCACCTCTCAACTCACCACACCCGCGTGAGTTCAGTTCCATGTTGATTCAAATCCACGTCCGCCTGCGATCTTGCCAAGGAGCCTCTTCTTGTTCAAAAACAACGATCAGGAGTTTGCCGAGATCGCAGCGGATCCAGTCCGCCGGAGGGCTGCCATCGCCGATCTCGCAGGCCGCCGCAAGACGTCGTCAATCTGCGCTGGCGTCGCATCGGCGGGCCTGATCGTGGCCACGATCGCAAACCCCCA
This sequence comes from uncultured Planctomycetaceae bacterium, assembly GCA_903949225.1. Taxonomy (GTDB): domain Bacteria; phylum Planctomycetota; class Planctomycetia; order Pirellulales; family UBA1268; genus QWOP01. Next base: position 1,009 of record CAJAYZ010000277.1, on the reverse strand, counting down.
GGGGACTGGAGTTCTGGCGGGCTGTGTTGCCGGCCTCTGGGCGATCGCCTTCAAGTTTGACACCGATCTGCGATTGCTCCGTGTTGTCGATCGCCTCCACGGCGACGCAGGTCTGCCCGCGACAATCGCCCCCCTCGAGCACACTCCGGGGGGGACGTGATGCTCCTTCGCATAGCGAGAAACGCTCACCTCATCGGCCCGCCGGAAGCAACGCACCGGGCGATCCCCGTCATCCATGACCGAACCGGCTGCGAGGCAGCCGATGAAGCCAGTCCACAACCTACTAACCCACGCCTGTCCACGGATTATCCCGGAACTCGAAACTGTAGCCGATCACAGGGAGATGGCATGAGACGGATGCTTCGCGCAGTCGTCGGCAGAACACCGCTCCATCGGGTCTTCAACTACCTCACGTGCCAACGCCGCGCATGGCAAATGAGGAGGACATTCCGGGATTGGTCGAATGAAGACGACTCGCGTCGTGCTTTTTACTCGCAGTTCATCGCCCCAGGTGAGCTTGTTTTCGATATCGGCGCTAACCTCGGAAATCGCACGAAGGTCTTCCACCGGTTGGGGGCCTTGGTGATCGCCGTCGAGCCCCAACCCTCCTGCGCTGACTTTCTCCTGTCCGTCCTTGGCGACTCACCCCGCTTCCACCTGCTCAGAAAGGCCATCGGAGCAGAGGAAGGGGAGGCCGAGATGCTGGTCTGCAACGCCCACATGATCTCATCGCTTTCGGCCGAGTGGGTGCGATCTGTCGTCGAGAGTGGACGTTTCAAGGAATACACCTGGGACCAGCGGATCAAGGTGCCGATCGACACGCTCGACAATCTCATCACGAGCCACGGTCGCCCGACATTCATCAAGATCGACGTCGAGGGATTCGAAGACCAGGTCATCGCGGGCCTCCACACCCCGGTGCGAGCCCTGTCGATGGAGTTCACACCGGAATTCATGGAAAGCACGCGGCGGTGCATTGCCCACCTCTGCCGAATCGGCAACTATTCGT
>CAJAYZ010000276.1 GCA_903949225.1 uncultured Planctomycetaceae bacterium | reverse complement strand
TATTGTGTGGGGGGCTCACCGCTCCTGAGGGGAGTGCAGGAGATGTTGTCATGACAGCCTTCGCGGCTTCTAGGGCGCCGCGCCCTGGAGCTGAGGTGAGTCCTCCCAAGGCCTCCTTGGGACCCCCGGCTGACGCCTACTTGAGAACCTCGGCTGACGCCTCCTTGGCCGCCGGCAGGTGATAGCCCTCCCGGTTGACCCGGAGGGAATACAGGCTCGCCCCAGCGGTGATGTAAAGGAGCGAGGCATCCTTGCCACGACCGAATCCAACGTTCGTCGGCACCTCGGTGGGGATGTAGGCGAGCTCCTCCCCCTCGGGCGAATAGACGCAGATCCCCGGCCGGTTCTCCGCACGGACGGCGACGTACAGATTTCCTTCCGTGTCGACCACCAGGCCGTCGGGGCCGTCAAACGGTGCGTAGTCGACAAGCGTCTTGCGGAACGTGGCCGAGCCGTCGTTGTGGAGATCGTAGGCCAGGAGGGCCATCAGCCCCTTTCGGAGTGGAATCGTCCCCTTCCCGTCGGCATTTGCGAACTGGCCGATCGCCGTCCCGCCGTTGTCGTTGCTGACCACGTAGAGGGTCTTCTGATCGGGGGAGATGCAGACGCCGTTGGGCTTGCCGGCATCGGTGATGATGCGGTGGAGCGAGCCGTCGGTGTCGATCCGGTAGACCGCCTCGAGCGGCTGGTCGATCGGCTCATGCCCGGCGTAGCGGGGATCGCTGAAATAGATCCGCCCCTTCTCGTCGATCGTGATGTCGTTGGGGGAGTTGAGCGGCCGCCCGTCGTGGAGGGAGGCGATGATCCGCGCTTTGCCGGTGGCCATGTCGGTGCGCGTCACCCGTCGCCCGCCGAAGTCGGCCCCCTCGGCGACGATCATGTTGCCCGCCGCGTCGAACTTGATTCCGTTGGACATCCCGCTCGGTGAGCGGAAGATCTCCGCCTTGCCCGTCGCCGGGTCGTAATGCCAGATGAAGCCGGCCTCGATCGTCCCTTGCTCATCTTGCGAGCGGTGAGAGAAGGTGATCTCGCTGAAATAGACCTGTCCGTCCGACGCCACCGCCACCCCTTCGGTGAGCACCTTCGACTCGAAGAGTTTTTTCGGCACCGCCCCCGGCGGCACGATCGGCGGGGCTACGTCTTCGGCCCCCGCAGCGAGCAGCGTGACACAGGCAACAGCCAGAACGGCCCCCGGGACGCTCCACGCAGACAGCAGCTTCTTCATGAGAAATCATTTCCTGGTGGAATGGGATCAGGGATCGGAGCAGGGTGGAATTCACAACACGCGAGCCGACAGTCGCCGCCACTTCTCGACGAAGCCGGGGCGACTGAAAACCTCCGGGTTGACCACCCCGCGGGGCGTCGTGCCCGCCGCGAGGTCGACGATCGACTGGCAGGCGGTGCGGCCGATGTCGCGAAACATCTCGTCGGTCCAGGCGATGCAGTGTGGCGCGAGGAGGACGTTGTCGAAACTGGCAAACACCGGCGGGGCGGTGAGCGGTTCCGCGGCGAAACAGTCGAGGGCGGCGCCGGCGATCTGCCGCGTGGTCAGCGCCTCGGCAAGCGCGGCTTCGTCGACGATGCCTCCCCGAGCGGTATTCATCAGATATGAGCCCGGCTTCATGAGCGAAAGCTCGCGGCGACCGATGAGGTTTCGCGTTTGTTCGGTGAGCGGGCAGTGGATCGAGACGAAATCGGCCCCGGCGAGGAGCTCGTCGAGCCCCACGCTCCGAGCTCCGTGCGCCTCGACCACCTCTGCAGAGGCAAAGGGGTCGTAGACAAGCGGCGGATTCATCCCGAACCCGGCCAAGAGCTTCACGAGGGCCCGTCCGGTACCGCCGAAGCCGATCACGCCGAGCGTCCGCTCACGGAGCTCGCAGCCCATGAACTGGCTGCGATCGTTCCACCGGGCCTGGCGGACGAGATTGTCCTTCGCGCGGAGGTGGTGCGTAAGCGCGAGCATCCAGCCCACGGTTGCCTCCGCGACGGGGCGGTCGACGGCGCCAGTAGCAATGCAGAGCACCACGTCGGCGGCGGTGCATGCGGGGACATCGACACTGTCGTAGCCGACCCCGAACCGGGAAACGACGAGCAGATCAGTGCTCGCGGCCAGGCTCCGCGCCGTGACGCGTGGCGTGAGGACGACAACACCGTTGACGCCGGCGAGCTGCTCCGGGGCGATCTCCGCACGATGGTCGGCGAAGCGACCGACCGCGAACCGGCGGGAGTCGGTGAAGCGGTCGAGGCCAATGTCGCGGTATTTCGGCTGGCCGTCGGCCTCGAAGAAGTCGGCGGTCAGTGACGCGGTAAACGGAACAGGGGAAGTCATCGCCACGGGTTTCCTTCCGGGGTTGCACAGGCTTCGGCGACGATGATCCGTTCCGGCACCGGGCCGGCGTACACCCAGAGCATCTCCATGGGGAGATCCGACTCATTGACGAAATAATGAACCCGGCCGCGGGGCTCGAGGGCCGTGGCGCGGTCGCTCATGGAATAACGCCTCCCCTCCACGACGCAGGTGGCGGTGCCGGAGATGATGCAGATCGATTCATCGAAATCGTGGACATGGGCCGGAAGCCGGCCGCCGGGCTGGAAGAGACCATAGCCGCCACTCATCTCGATCCCCGGCACGAGGTCACGGTTGAAGCAGTCGATGAAGACGGTGTTGGGGCCTGCCGAACCGCGCCGCGCCGTGGCAAAACGAGTGACGCGTTCGGCCCGATCCTGACCGCACGAGTCATCCGGCATCGCCGACTTCGTGAATCGCTCGGAGACAATTCCTCGCGTCGGGGTGTCGCTGGCCATCGCCACATGGACGGTCGCCGGTTGCGTCGGCGAGGGATTGGCCACTTGGTGTGCCCGGCCGGGGGGAATGACGATGTTATCGAGCCGGGCGAGCCGGTAGCTCCGTCCCTCGACTTCCGCTTCGAGCGCCCCTTCGAGGAGCGTCACTGACTCGGAGAAGGGATGGGTGTGGTAGGGGAGGACGGCTCCGGGGGCGAGCGTCACGATGCCGGTGGTGAGATGACGGGCGCCGTTCTGGGCGCCGACGAGGCCCTCGAAGCGGACGCCGGGGGCGATCTCGAACGGTTGTCCCTGACCCACCGGGCAGATCTGCTCGGGGCGGTCGGGACGCATCGTCTCCGGCGGCCGGGGGAGCGGGCGGCCGACGGTGCCGGGCTGCGGTGATTCCGGTGTGAGCGAAGCGCGGATCGGCATGTCGCGGCCGACGGCTGCGAGCGTGCCTTTGAGCGAGCGCACGAACAGGCCAGCGTCGGTGCCGACGCCTATGGCTCGGAAGCCCTGCGCGAGGCGCTCGCGGAGGTTGTCATCGCCGGTGGCGATCACGCCACAGTGCCGGCCCGATTGGCGGATGCGATCTTTCATCGCGAGGATCTGCGCGGCAACGCCGGGGCCTTCCCATTCCCCGCGGTAGCCGGCAGTGGAGGAGAAGTCCGCGGGGCCAAACCAAAACAGCTCGACGCCGTCGATCTGGCACATCTCCGGCAAGGCGTTCACTGCCGCGACCGATTCGAGGATCGGCACGACGAGGACATGCTCGTTGGCCTCGGCGGTGTGCTCGCGCATGCACTGCCCCCAGCCGGTCGCCCGTTCGGCGCCGATGC
>CAJAYZ010000275.1 GCA_903949225.1 uncultured Planctomycetaceae bacterium | reverse complement strand
GCAATCACGCCGGTCATGCCACTCGTTGAACAGTTGACGACCACCGGCCCAGCGGTCCGCCCGAGGACATTCTCCACCGCGAGGGCGAGCGTGCACTCCTCGCCGATGTACCGGCCGGCGGCGGTGGCGATCGCGAGTCGGTCGGCATCGGGATCCTGAAAGAACCCGATCGCCGCCCCGCAGGCAGCGATTCGCGGCAGCCAATCGGCGAGGTTCTCGGCAGTCGGCTCGGGCGCGTGCTCGAAGAGGCCGTCGGGCGTCCCCCCCTCCACGACGACCTCGCACCCCAGGGCCTCCAGAAGGGGCACGCCGACGCGGCTGCCGGCCCCGTGGCCGGAGTCGAGCCAAACCTTCACGCGGCGTTGGCGGATCGCCTCGACATCGACGGTGGCGAGGACGAGGTCGACATGGGCCGCCGTGCCGTCGACCTCGCGGCGTGTGCCGGGAGAGGGAGCAGGGACGCGGGGAACGTCGCCGGCATGGAAGCGTTCGAGGATCGGCCGGCCGGCGGCGGCGGGGAGCACCCGCCCCTCGGACGAGAACAGCTTGAGCCCGTTGTAGGGGGCCGGATTGTGGCTGGCGGAGATCTGTAGGCCGCCGGCGGCATGCTGGTCACGGACGACGATTCCCACCGTCGGGGTGGCCGCGATCCCACAATCGATGACGTCGCGTCCGTCGGCGAGGAGTGCCAGCGTAATCGCCTCGGCAAACATTCCTCCGTGGGCACGGCCGTCACGACCGAGGACGATTGGGCCCGGCGGAAGGTGATCCACGAAGGCCCGGGCATAGCGAACCGCAACCTCCGGCGTGAGCGAGCCACCGACGATCCCACGGAGACCGGAAACGCTGACGATAAGGGTGTCGGTCACGGAAACTCCGGTGATGGGGCGCACTGGGAATGGTCGCCGGCCGGCGACGCTGCGAAGGCCGGAGACGATTCGGCCGGTGCCTTCCAAAGCGGCCAGCAGTATAAAAGGTGTTCCACGCTCCCCCAATCATTCCTCGACCCCATCCGCCCCGGAGCCCCTGCCAGCCATGCTCTCCGCCCGTCTCGCCGCGATTGAATCGGCGCACGCCGCCGGCGCCCTCACTGATCACTCCCTCGAGACGATCCGCGTCTGGCTCACCGAACCCCGCTACGCCGAGTTTGCCGCCACGCTCGGCGACCTCGTCGACCGGGCCGCGGCGGCCGGCACGACGAAGTCTGCCTGGAAGGATCTCGACGACGCCTACTGGACGGTGATCCCCTTCGGCACCGGAGGCCGCCGCGGCAAGATGTTCCCGGTCGGCTCCAACGCCATCAACGACCGGACGATCGGCGAGAGTGCTCAGGGGCTCGCCGACTACGTCCACAGCGCCCTCCCCGCCGGCACGACCGCGACTTGCGCGATCGCCTACGACACCCGCCACCGCTCCGAGCATTTCGCCAAGCTCTGCGCCGAGGTCCTCCTGGCCGCCGGCTTCCGGATCTTCTTCCTGCGCGGCTTCCGGAGCACGCCGGAGCTCTCGTTTGCCGTCCGCCACACCGGCGCCACCTGCGGGATCATGGTGACGGCGAGCCACAATCCCCCCAGCGACAACGCGGTCAAGGTCTACTGGGCCGGAGGCGTGCAGGTGCTCCCTCCCCACGACCGGGGCATCATCGACCGGGTGATGTCGGTCGACAGCGTCGCGCGGGCCGACTTCGCCGCCGCGGTCGCCGACGGGCGGGTGCGATTTGTCGAGGAGGAGGTCGACGCAGCGTTCGTGGCCGCGGTCCTCCGCCAAGCGACCTCCGGCCCGCGCGACGTCTCCATTCTCTACACGCCGCTTCATGGCGTCGGTGCCAGTGCCGTCGTCCCGGTGCTCACCGGCGCAGGCTTCACGAAGCTCAGGCTTTATGGCCCGCAGGAGACCCCTGACGGCGACTTCCCCAACGTGCCAGGCCATGTCTCGAATCCAGAAAACCCCGCCGTGATGGATGGCGCGGTCGCCGAGGCCCGCGACCGTGGCGACGGCCTCGTGATGGCCAGCGACCCCGACTGCGACCGGCTCGGCGCCTCGGCACCGCTTACGGTCGGAGCTGAGGAGTGGCGGGCGTTCACCGGTAACCAACTCGGGGCCTTGCTCGCGGATTGGGTGCTCTCGACCAGGGCCCGGACGGGGAGCCTGCGGCCGAGCGACCGGATCGTGACGACGCTCGTCACCTCGGGACTCGTGCGGCGGATCGCCGAGGGGCACCGGGCCGCGATCACCGACTGGCTCCAGGTCGGCTTCAAGTGGATCGGCGAGGAGATCGATCGGATCGGCCCCGACCACTTCGCGTTCGGCTGCGAGGAATCGCACGGCTATCTCGCCGGCACGCATGTCCGCGACAAGGACGCCAGCGTCGCGGCCCTGCTCCTGGCAGAGTTGGCTGCCGCGCTCAAGGAACGCGGGCAATCGCTCCACGAGCATCTCGACGGCCTGTTCGTGGCCCATGGCTGCCATGCCGAACGGCAGGTGTCTGTGACGCTTCCGGGCGCCGCCGGCATGGATCGGATGCGCGAGATCATGGCGAGCCTGCGGAAGAGCCCGCCGTCGACCATCGCCGGCCTCGACGTCATCCGCATCCGCGACTACGGCAGCCTCACCGTGGCCGAGCGTGGCGCCCCCCCGCGGCCGTTCCCCGGAGCCCCCCACACTGCCAAGAAGGGGGATCTGGTGATGTTCGATCTCGCCGGTGTCCCGGAGGCTTCGCCCCACTCGGGGGCCGAGCCCCCCTTCCCGACGCTTTCCAACTGCGTCGCCGCCCGTCCCTCCGGCACCGAGCCGAAGATCAAGGTTTATCTCTTCACCGCCGCCCCGCCGCTGCCTGCAACTGAGCTCGCGGCGACGAAGGGGCTGCTCGCGGCCAGGCTCGATCGCATGGAACGCGACCTGCGGAGCCTGGCCGGGGTGTGACGACGTTGTCAGCCGGCTCCAGGACCGCGGGGCCGCGATCGACCGCCGCCCTGATAGGATTGGCTGAAGCCATTTTCCGGCCCGGCACGGCGACAGCGTTCCTGCGGAGCGAGCGTTCCCGATGAGCGAACAGATCGGTGCCGTGCTCGTCTTCGTCGGCCTCTTCCTGGCGACCTCGGGGTTGCTTGTCTTCTTGGGCCGCAGCTTGCGGGTGTTGCTGGGGCGGACGGAGCGGCGCCGGCTCCTCGGTCCCGCCGCGCTCCTTGCTGCCGGGCTCGTGATCGGGTCGGTGCCGTTTACCGCTCAGCATCTCTACTTTTCGATCGTGGGGCTCGCGGAACGGGAGCGGGTTGTCGATGGCCGGCAGGCGCTCGTCCTCACCGGCTGGGACCGGAGCGACTACTCGATCCTCGCCAGGAAGCCCGGCGTGGAAATCCTCGAGATGGGCAACGCCGACGTCACCGACGCCACGCTCGATCTCCTCACCGGCCTGCCGAAGCTTCGCGAGCTCACCCTCAACGATGCGCCAATTACCGACGTGGGGCTGAACAAGCTCCGGGAACTGAAACAGCTGGAGTCGCTGCGGATCGCGCGGACGGGGGTCACGCCAGAGGGCGTGGCGGCCTTTCTCTCCGACGCCCCGCCGACGTTCCGCGAGATCGATGTCACCGGCAACAACATCCCGACGTCGATCCTGCGGAAGTGGAAGAACGCCGCCAAGACGGGGGACGATGCCCCACCCGGCGAAGGGAAGGCACCGGCCCCCGAACGTCGCTACGTGAATTGAAATCAACGGCTCCATCCCCACTCGAAGCGGAGTGCCCCCAATGGCCCTCGAACGACTCGAACTCAAAGAAGCCACCCCCGGCGACGTCTCCACCGCCACGTATCTCTGCGAGGCGAGTGCCCTGGCCTATCTTGGCGAGACGGACGGGAAGACGGCCTTCCAGGAGATCCTCGGCCTCGACGCGAGTCTCTTCAGCGTCGGCAACACGCAGGCCTGGCTGGGGACAAACACCGACCACATCGTCATCGCTTTTCGTGGGACGGAGAGCCCGACGAGCCTCGACGGCCTCAAGGACATCCTCCTCACCGACGCCATGAACCTCCTCGTCGTGCCGGAGGGGCGCCTCGGCCTCGATCTCGCCGCCGCCGGTGTCGGTGCCCGCTTCCACAAGGGGTTCGTCGATGCGATCGCCGACATCTGGCCGGCCCTCCTTCCGGCAATCGAAGCCGAGGTGAAAAAGAGCGACCGCCCCATCTGGATCACCGGGCACAGCCTCGGCGGGGCACTGGCGCTGATCGCCGCCTGGCTCCTCAAGCGGAAGTTCATTGCCGTCGAGGAAGTCTGCACGTTCGGGGCGCCGATGATCGGCAATCGCGCCGCCTGCGAGGCCTTCAACCGGGAGCTTGCCGGAAAGATTCATCGCTACGTCAACGGCCGTGATCCGGTCCCGAAGCTGCCGGGGCTGTCGCTGGTGGCCAACGAGTTTGTCCATGTCGACCGCGAACGGCTCCTCGGCATCCACCCGATGACCGGCCTGATCGAAGTCGTCGGCGGTGTCGCCGGGAAGGCGGTCAATGGCCTCCTCGCCGGGACTCTCATCGACGAGGCCTGGAAGGGAATCAACGCCGAGGTCGCCACCCACTTTCTCGACTGCTATCGCGAACTCCTCCGCGGGTAGGATTCTTTCCACCGCCGCCACGGAGCAGGCCAGCCACGATGGACCTTTCGACGATGCTCCCCCTCGGCGTCGCCGGGCTGTGCGCCGGGTTCATCGATGCGATCGCCGGCGGCGGGGGGCTGATCTCGTTGCCGGCGCTCCTCTGGGCCGGCCTTCCTCCCCATCTCGCCCTTGGCACCAACAAACTCCAAAGCGCCGCTGGCACGACGATGGCGGTCCATCGTTACCATGTCGCCCGGCTCATCGATTGGCCAACGATGACCGTGGCGATCGCGGCGACGGCGCTGGCCGCGACACTCGGCACGGTGGCCGTGCTGTGGATCGACAACCGGGTGCTTCGCGCCGTCGTTCCCTGGCTCCTCCTCGCCGTCGCCATCCATGTCCTGCGGCGGCCGGCCCTCGGCGACGCTCCCACAGAGGCACGGCTCTCCGCCAACCGCTTCGGCGCGCTTGCCGGCAGCGTGCTCGGGTTTTACGACGGCTTCTTCGGCCCCGGCGCCGGGGCGTTCTGGACCGCCGCCTGCGTCCACCTCCGCGGCATGGGGCTCCCCCGTGCCACGGCCTTCACGAAGGTCGTGAATCTCACGAGCAACCTCGCGGCACTCGCTGTCTTCGCCTCGTGGGGGCAGGTCGATCCCGCGTCGGCTGGCGCGATGATCGTCGGCCAGGCGGTCGGCGGCAGGATCGGGGCTGGCCTGGCGGTGAAGCACGGGGCCCCCTTCATCCGCATCGTCTTTGCGGGAGTCGTGTTCGCGCTCGTCGCCCGGCTGCTCTGGCAGACGCTTGCCGGCTGATCAGACCGGAACGCGGGCAGGCTAGAATGACAAACCAGCATCCCTTTCCCCCCTCCAGCGTTTCGGAGTTTTTTTATGCCTCGCCGGCTCGCTGCGCTCGCGATCGTCCTCTCCTTTCTGGGCATGGTTCGGTGCGTGGTCGCGGCTGACGCGCTGCCAGGTCTGGCCGGGCGCTTTGATCTCACCGTCCATGCCGCTGGCGGAGATCATCCCGCCTGGCTCGAAGTGACGAAGTCGGGGCGGAACACGCTCGTCGGCCGGTTCGTCGGGCAGTTCGGCAGCGCCCGCCCGATCGCCAAAGTCGAGGCCACGACCGACGCCGGCACGGAGCGATTCCGCTTCGCGATCCCGCCCCAGTGGGAAGACCGCTCCACCGATCTTGTCGTCGAAGGGCGCTTCACCGACGGAGTCCTCGAGGGGACGATCACGGACGTCGCCGGGAAGCCGATCCCCTTCGAGGGGCGTCGGGCCCCGCCGCTCGACCACGCCGAGCCGGCCTGGGGCAAGCCCGTCGAGCTCTTCAACGGCCGCGACCTCGCCGGCTGGACGCCGCAGCACAGCGCGGTGGCCAACGGCTGGCGTGTGAAGGACGGGATCCTCGTCAACGCCGAGCCCGGCAACAACCTCCGCACCGAACGCACGTTCGACGACTTCAAGCTCCGCGCCGAGTTTCGTTATCCGAAGGGGAGCAACGGCGGCATCTATCTCCGCGGCCGTTACGAAGTGCAGATCGAGGACAACTTCGGCGGCGAGGCCGACAGCCACCGGATTGGCGGCGTCTACGGATTCCTCACCCCTTGCCTCAACGCCGCGAAGCCGGCGGGGGAATGGCAGGAGATCGAGATCACGCTTGTCGGCCGCCGCGTCACCGTGGTCCTCAATGGCGAGCGGATCATCGACCGGCAGCTGATCCCGGGGATCACCGGGGGGGCGATCGAGTCCGACGAGGGCGCCCCCGGGCCGATCCTGCTCCAAGGGGATCACGGCCCGATCGAGTTTCGCCGCCTCACGCTCACGCCGGACCGGTGAAGGTCAGTTGCCGGCCCCGACGTCGCGGACGTACTTGTGGCACTGGATGCACTTGAGCGTCACTTCCATCCAGGCCAGCGCCGCGCCGTCGAGGTTTCTGTCCTTCGCTGCCGCGCGGAGCGATTCGCAGGCGCGACGGAACTCGCGGCTCTGCCGGGCGTAGTCTTCCGTCTGCAACACCTCCCAGCTCGAGGCCTGGCTGGCGAGCGCCAGATCGTGCGCTCCGCGAGCGATGAGGTCGTAATCGGCCAGGGCCAGCCCCTCCATGACAAGCTGCGAATGGCCGAGCTTGGCCCGCATGAAGATCGAGACGTCATTCGGCTTGTCGCCGGTGCTCGGCTCCTGCGCCGCCAGGGGTGGCCGGCTCATCGACAACCCTGGCACCATCACCGCCAGCGTGATCAGGGTCACAAACCCCGCCGCCAGATGCCGCTCGAAAGACTTCATGATCGAATCCTCCGTGGGAGTGTCGGACTGGGCGCCGCGATTTCCGGACGCCAATGTCCACTATCGCTCCGCGGGCCCGTCAGGGGCAAGAGAAAAATCGGTGCGGAGGGCGCCGAAACCTCTGGCTTCGGATTGGCGGCGCAGGACCCGGCCGTTTTGGCGCCCGCGGAAGGCTGCTGCTACGATCCGTCGGGTTCATTCGCGGGGAGTGGTGCGTTCCGACTCATGAAACCAGCCACGTCCCTCCTGCCGCTATTCGTCGCCAGCGGTGCCGCGGCGCTCGTCTACGAGGTCGTTTGGTTCCAACTGCTCGCCCTCCAGGTGGGAGGCGCGACACGGGCGATTGCCCTGGTTCTGGCGACGTTCATGACCGGCCTCGGTGCAGGGGCCCTCTTCATCCCCCGGCTGATCCGAACCACCACCCATCCGCTGCGGGCCTGCGCGGCGCTCGAAGCCTTCACGGCGCTGTGTGGCCTGGCCCTGCCGGGGGCGATCTCCGCCATCGGGGCGCTCTCCGGCCCAATCCAGTGGCTCGCTGTCAGCCTCCTTCTTCTCCCCCCGACCCTGGCGATGGGGGGCACGCTCCCGATCGCCGCGCGGGCGTTGGGACGTGGCCGACGGGCCGCGCGGCAAGTGGCCGGCCTCTATGCCGCCAACACCTTCGGGGGCGTCATCGGCTGCCTCCTGGCCGGGTTTCACCTTCTCCGCCTCCACGATGTGTGGGTGGCGACAATTGTCGCCGTAGCCCTGAACCTCGCGGCGGCGCTGTGGGCCGCCGGGCTCGCGCGGCGCGCGATCTCGATCCGCGCCGCGACGTTCCCCGCCGCGGCTCCTGCTGTCGCGCCAGAGCCGGCGTCGGCACGGCTCGATCAGGGCGTGCTCGTCGCTGCCTGCCTCTCGGGAGCCACGGCGCTGGCTGCCGAGGTGGTGTGGACGCGGCTGCTGACGCTCCTTCTCGGTGGAACGACCTATACCTTCTCCCTGATCCTGGCCGGATTTCTCAGCGGGATCGGGATCGGCGCTGCCGTCGCCGGCAATCTTCGCCCGCCGCGGCCGTGGCTCGCTTGGTGTCAGGTGGCGCTCGTGCCGGCGATCGCCTGGGGGGCGTGGTCCCTCGGGGTCGGGTTGCCTGAGTGGCCTGTCAACCCGCGGCTCGCCGCTTCTCCGTGGGGGCAGTTCCAGGTCGACTTCGTCCGCTGTCTCGTCGCCGTCCTCCCGGCGGCGATCCTCTGGGGCGCGAGCCTCCCGCTGGCGATCGCGTCGGCCGCCCGCGACGGCCATGGGGCGTCGCGGGCCACGGCCGCCGTCCTTGCCGCCAACACCCTCGGCGCCGTCGTCGGCAGCCTTGCGACGGCGCTCTGGCTCCTCCCCGGCGCTGGAAGCCGGGCCACCCAGGCGTTCCTCGTCACCACCGCAGCCGTGGCGGCAGTGGTCGCCATGCCGCCGCGGCGTCAGGCTCTCTCCGGGCTTGCCGGTTGGCCGAGGATTGTTCCCCCGATCACGGCGTTGCTCCTTGCCGCCTGGCTCGCGCCGCGCGTCCCGGAGCTTGCTCCGGCCCTGGTCGCCTGGGGGCGGCTGGCGGCGGTTTTCCGGGAGCAGCCGGTCGAGTTTCTCGCCGTCCGCGAGGGAGCCGACAGCACGCTTGCGGTGTCGCGATCGGCCGACGGCTCCCTCAATTACCACAATGCCGGCAAGGTGCAGGCCTCAGGGGAGCCGCAGGACATGCGCCTCCAGCGGATGCTCGGCCACATGGCGACGCTCGTCCCCGAGCACCCCCGCAAGGTGCTCGTCATCGGGTGCGGGGCGGGGGTGACGGCGGGGAGCGTGAGCGTCGATCCGGCCGTCGTCGCCGAGACGATCTGCGAGATCGAAGCGGAGGTGCCGCGGACGGCGGGGGACTATTTCGGGCCGATCAACCAGGACGTCATCCGCAATCCGAAGGTCACGGTGACGATCGACGATGCCCGCCATTATCTCCGCACCACGAGCCAGACCTTCGACGCGATCACGAGTGATCCATTCGACCCGTGGGTGCGCGGGGCCGCGAACCTCTACACCCGCGAGTTCTTCCAGTCGGCCCGCGACCACCTCACCCCCGGCGGCGTGATCACGGTCTTCGTCCAGCTCTACGAAGCGGGCACGCCGGCGGTGAAGAGCGAGATCGCCACCTTCCTCGAGGTCTTCCCCGACGGCCTCGTCTTCGGCAACACCGCCGGCGGCGAGGGCTACGATCTCGTCCTCCTCGGCTGCAACGGCCCGACGCTGATCGATCTCGACCGCATCGACGAGCGTCTCCGCGGGCCCGGCACGGAAGCGCTGCGCGAGTCGCTCGCCGACATCGGCTGCTCAAATGCTGCCGACCTGTTCGCCTCGTTCGCAGCGACCGGCCCGCAGTTGCGGGGCTGGCTTGCCGACGCCGAGATCAACCGCGATGCGAATCTCCGCCTCCAGTATCTCGCCGGCCTCGGGGTCAATGCCTACGAGCAGAAGGCAATCTACCGGGCGATCCTTGCCGCCGGCGAGTGGCCGGAAGGAGTGTTTACCGGAAGCCCGGTCCGCATGAACCGGCTCAAGAAGCTCGGCCGGAAGGCCCGCTACTGACCGCCGCCTGGAGAATGCGACGCGGCCACAGGGAGCCGCCGGCCGAGATCAATGAGGAGCAGGCGGCCGTCGTCGGGCGCACCTGCCTTCGGCATGCGGTTACGGCGATGGAGGGAGGAGCGATTGCCCGTCACGACGAGGTAGGGCCGACGATCATGGCCTGAGATCATGGCCATGTCGCTGACCGCCCACTCGGGGCGGATCTCATCAAAAGTTCCGCCTGTCATCGCATCGACGAGACGGATGCAATGTTCGGCGGCTACGATCAGCGACCGGCCGTTGTCGGCCCAGACGATGCGCCTCACCGGCTCCATGAACGACCCCAGGTCGATCACGGTACTGCCGGTGTCGGCATCGAGGATCAAGGTCTCGCCTCCCGCCGAGCCGACAGCCAGACGGGCTCCGTCGGGCGACCAGGCGAGCCGCAACCAAAGCCCCGTCTCGTCGGTGAGATCGGCCAACTGCCGGCCTTTCCCGGCCACAGGCGTGCCGTCGGGCCCCAGATCATGAACCCTGATGACGCCGCCGGTGGCAAACGCGAGCCGGGGACGTGCGCCGCGACTGATCGCGATCGAGTCGATCGGCCCCCGAAGCCCCTCGTCGATGCACTGCGGAGCGTCGAGATCGGGTGGCCAGGCCCAGCATCCGGTCGTGCCGTCCGGCTCTCTCTTCCCGGAATACAGCCATCCACTTTCGCTCCAAGCGACCGAACAGTGGGAGGGGAGCAGCGAATTGCCCGGACCAACGACACTCCCATCCCCGAGCAGCGGAAAGACGGCAACTTCGTTGGAATCGGCAATGGCGCAGCGGCGGCTGACCCGATCGACCGCGGCTCCATGGATCTTTGTGACGTCGATGCCATCGACCCGCGTCGTCTTGCCGTCAGCATCGATGATCACCGGCACGCCGCCACGGGGCACAACGAGCCCTCGCCCATCGCCAAGATCGGCGACGGCCTCGGCCGAAGGGAGGCCCGCCACCGTGATGGTATTCGCTCCCCGCATCAACGGCCCTACCCCTTGTTCCCAGAGCCGCACCGTCCCATCGCCCCCTGCCGAGAGAATCCTCCCCGAAGGATGGTAGAGCACGTTCCAAACGCGGCCGAGATGGCCGACGAGTTCCTCCACTGGATCACCGGTCGAGGCGTCGTACACCCGGATCAGACTGTCCTTGCAGCCGGTAACGATCCATCTGCCGTCGGCGGAGAACTCACATCCATGGATCCACTGCGTGGCCCCCTCGATTTCGAAATCGAGCGATCCGGACTCCAGGTCCCAAACGCGCACCATGTGCTCGAACCAGCCCCCGACGACGATTCGTTTGCGGTCGGGCGAGAGGGAAAATGTCTGAACATCCCCCTGCTCTCCCATGAACGCCCGCTCGATCCTTCCGCTGGCCAGATCAAGCAGACAGACCCGCTCATGGATGGCGACGAGCACGCGCTGGTCATCGAGGAACCGGAGCATCTCGATGTCGGCTTTGGGATCCTTGATGACCCCGAGGCCTGCCTGCGGACCTTCAGGAGCCCCGCCACCATTGAAGGGACGGTGTTCCATCGGATTCTCAGCCCCGTCGCTCACCGCCGCGAACCGGATCGTACGGTCGGCGCCCCCCCACGCGATCCGGTCTCCCGACGGCGAGAAGGCGGCGGAAAAAACCTCGTCCCCACGGAGCTCGAGGTCACGGCGATGGCTCCCGTCGGCGACGTTCCAGAGCCGCACCCGGCCCACGTCGGCCGGCTCGGTCTCTTCGTCCTTCGCGTTTTTTGCATTGTTGTCGTCGTGCGCGCCGCGGAGCTTCCCGGCCGTCGCCACGGTCTCCCCATCGGGGCTGAAGACGACCTGATTGATCTCGTGGCCGACGTCGATCTCGAGGGGCGCTCCGGCGGCCGTTCCATCGGCAGCGAGCGGTAGAAGGACGAGCGTCCCGTCGGCCACACCGGCGGCGAGCAGGTCGCCCTTTGGCGACAGGGCGAG
>CAJAYZ010000274.1 GCA_903949225.1 uncultured Planctomycetaceae bacterium | reverse complement strand
AGGCGGTGGGCGATAATGAAGCTCGTCCGGCCACGGAGCAGCTCGGAGAGGCTCGCCTGAATCGCCCGCTCGCTCTCACTGTCGAGGTTGCTCGTCGCTTCGTCGAGGATCAGGATCCGGGCGTCGGCGAGGATCGCCCGGGCGATCGCCAGCCGCTGTCGTTGCCCGCCGCTGATCCGCACGCCGCGCTCACCGATGAACGTGCCATATCCCTCCGGCATCGCCTCGATGAATCCGGCCGCATGGGCGGCGCGGGCCGCCGCGGCGATCGCCTCGGGGCCGGCATCCCGACGGGAGTAGGCGATGTTTTCAGCGACCGTGCCGTCAAACAGGAAGACATCCTGCTCGACGACCCCGAGCAGGCAGCGGTAGGACTCGACGTCGATGCTCCGCAGATCACGGCCATCGAGGCGGATGACGCCGGCCGTCGCATCGTAAAACCGGGCGACGAGGTTGCAGAGCGTCGTCTTTCCCGAGCCGCTCCGTCCGACCAGCGCGATCGTTTCCCCCGGGGCGACATCGAGGGTGATCTCGTGGAGGACATCGTCGCTGGCGCCGGGGTAGCGGAAGGAAACGCCATCGAGCGTGACCCTCCCGGCGACCTCCGACCGGGTGAGCATCACGCCGGGGAGGGCCGTCGCCATGTCGAGCTGCTCGGCGAGGAGGTCGAGGACCCGATCGAAACCGGCGAGGTTGCCCTGAAGCTGACCGAGCGTCCCGGCGATCATCGCCACCGGCTCGAGGAGCATCGCCATGAATACCAAAAACATGACGAGATCCCCCGGCGTCAACCGGCCGGCAAGCACTTCCATGCCGCCGTAGAGGAGGAGGATCGATGACGCTGCGGGGAGGACCAAGTCCCAGAACACCTCGAGGATCCGCCCCCACCACCAGGAGAGGTATTCCAACCGCAGCGTGAGGTGGTTGGCCCGGGTGTAACGAGCGGCCTCACGCCGCTGGCGGCCGAAGGCGCGGACGACGCGCATCCCGCCGAAGACCTCGCCGATGCGGGCATCGACGTCCGCCCGCTGGGCGCGGATGTCACGGTGGATGGGGCGGAGGATTCGGGTCCAGAGCATGCTCGAGATGGCGACCACCGGGATGAGAAGGATGCTGCAGAGGAGCATCCGCCAGTCGATCCAGGCGAGGATGACAAGCCCGCCGACGAACTGCACCAGCGCCCGCCACGGGTTGAACAGCATCGTGAAGACGAGCTCGCCGATTCCTCCCGCATCGTCCCGCAGGAGCGTGCCGGCCCCTCCGGCCCGGAGCTGGTAGATGCGGTGGAGCGGGAGCCGGGAGGCATGGGCAAAGACATCCCGGCGCATCCGCTCCTGAACCCGCTTCGACGTCCGCGTCACGAGCCACCGGCCGGTGAGCGACAGCAGGCTCCCGAGGAGAATCGTGACCATCACCGCGGCGACGAGGAGAAGGAGACGCCGTCCGGGCTCGACCGGCACCGGCACCCAGGTGGGGAGCCAGGTGGGCAATCCCTGGCCGAGGAGGACGTGGTCGATCGCCAGCTTCGTCGACGCTGCCGGTGCGAGCTTGAGGAGGGTCGACGCCGTGCCGAGCACCACCCCGCCGACCACCATCATCCAGTCGCGACCGAGGATCCGGGCCAACTCGAGGAACAACTGCGGGATCGACCGCTGCCGCTGACTCTTGGCCCGGCTGGCCTGCTCGACCGGATCGCGGCGGCGACGGCGATAGGCCTCGTACTGCAGGCGGCTTCCCTCGCCCCGACCGACGGCGGGGGCATTCTGCATCCTGCGGTTCAACGTTCCGATGCTCCCTGCCAGAGGCCGGTCACTGCACGGCCCTGAATATCGACCGGGGCCTCCCGCCGGCCAAGCCCCTCATCGGGAGAAGCCCGGAATGGGAAGGTTCGACCCGCGATT
>CAJAYZ010000273.1 GCA_903949225.1 uncultured Planctomycetaceae bacterium | reverse complement strand
GGGCCCGAACTGAAGCCCTCGCCCGTGCCACGGTGTTGTGGGACCTGCGCGGCCCCGACCATGCGTCCTGGTTTCGTCACGGCCCGGGGCTCGGGGCCGAGCCGACGGTCAATGGAGCGTTCACGGTCGTCACTGACGGGGAGCAGGTGATCGCCGGGATTCTGCCGGCCGGCATCCACACGCATCTGCTGAGCAGTCGCCAGCCGGGGGTCTATCAGTCGCCCCGGTTCGTCATCGACAGCGACAGCATCCACCTCCGGGTGCTGGGACGCGGGGCCGTGGCCCGGCTCGTGATCGAGAACTATCCGATCGGTAATGGCGGCATCTTTCCCGCCGTCCGCCCCGACCGGGACGACCTCGCCTGGATCCGTCTCGACACCAACTACCGCCGCGGCTCGAAGGCCTACGTGGAGCTTGTCACTGACCCAGCCGAGCGCGCCTTCTTCGGGGTTGCCGGGGTGATGAAAGGAGATTCTCCAGAGCCTCCGCGCGACACGTTCCTCGCAGCAGCGCCATTCCTCGCCGGTCCGGTGCCAGCAGCCCCCGCTGATCTCGCGCTGCGGATGGAGTCACGCCTCACCGAATCGATTCTGGCCTGGCGGGATGGCTCACTCGATGACGACCGTCGAGCGCTGCTCGACTTTTTCATCCGCCGCGGGATCCTCCCCACGACCCTCGCCGAGCTCCCCACACTGCGCGAGCCGGTCGAGCGCTACCGGGCTGTGGAGCGAGGCATACCCGTCCCGCGGCGGGCGCCTGGCGTTCTCGAAGCGGCAGGGTATGACCAGGCGCTCTTCGTCCGTGGCCAGCACACCCGTCCTGTGGCCCTCGTGCCACGGCGCGGCCTGTCGCTGTTTGCCAGCGCCCCCTATGGGCCGCAGGCCGAGGCCACGAGCGCCCCGAGCGGGCGGCTCCAACTGGCCGACGAGGCGGTCGGGCCGGGGAGGGATCTCCTCGCCCGCGTCATGGTCAATCGGCTGTGGCACCATGTCTTCGGCCGTGGACTCGTCGCCACGACCGACAACTTCGGGCTCCTCGGGGGTGCCCCCACGCACCCGGAACTCCTCGACTGGCTCGCCGGCCGGTTCATCGACGAGGGCTGGTCGGTGAAGCGGGCCCTGCGGCAGATGGTCATGAGCCGGGCCTTCCGCGGGTCGGCCGTGCCATCCCCCACAGCCACGCAGATCGATCCGCTCAACGAGCTCCTCTCCCATGCGCCGCTCCGCCGCCTCGACGCCGAATCGATCCGCGATTCGATCCTCGCTACCTCCGGCCAACTCGATCTGACGATGGGGGGCCCGGGCATCGACGTCTACCACACGGCGAAGACCGAGGGGGGAGGGCCTGTCGGCCCACTCGACGGCAACCGGCGCCGCAGCGTCTATCAACGGATCCGCCGCAACGCCTCCAATCCGTTCCTCGAGGTCTTCGACGCCCCGAAGCCTTCGACCACCCGCGGCACGCGCGACGTCACCGGGGCCCCGGTGCAGGCCCTGACCATGCTCAACGACCCTTTTGTCATCGATCAGGCGACGAAATGGGGCGCGCGCGTCGCCGCCGCGCCAGACAGCGACGAGGCCCGTCTGCAGGGGATGATGGTCGCTGCCCTGTCGCGTCGCGCCGACAGCGAAGAAACGGCGCTCCTCCTCGCCCATCTTACCGCCGTCCGCTCCGCCCAGGCGATCCTCCCCGACGGCACGCCCCGCCCGGCGG
>CAJAYZ010000272.1 GCA_903949225.1 uncultured Planctomycetaceae bacterium | reverse complement strand
GTGACGAAGACTGGAAGGCAGGAGCGGGGACGGAGAAGGTTGACACAGTGCCGTCCGTCTCTTCGTCGCGGAGCGTGCAGCGAAGCTCCGATACGGCAGGCGCGGCAAACGACGTCGGCGCGTCGATCGCGATCCGATCGCTGCTCCCCTGAAAAAACTCGTTGATCTTCCAGCCACCGGTCTTTGTTTTTGTCGTCGTCAGTGCGACCGAGGCGTTGGGATCGAAGGCGAGATCGCAGGAGGCCTGCGATGGGGAGGCGGTGCCGGGATTGTAGACCGGAATGAAGAGATGATCGCTGACCCCGTACGGCGTCGCCATGTGGATGTCGACAAACTCTTCCACGTCGCAGCATTCGGAGCAGGGGTCGTCGTCGCGGCAGACTGCAACCGCGGGTGTCGGCGTCGGCGTCGGCGTCGGGAGTGGGAGCGGGAATTGCAGGCCCTTCCGCGGGAGTACCGACCGCGGCTCGTTGGCATCGGTCGACGGCGAGGCGTCGCCGTGGCTGGAGGAATCATCGTCACTGGGTGAGCTGCCATCCTCGGATGACTTGCCGCCACTGGTTGACTTGTCATCGCCAGTTGAGCTGCCGCCACCGGATGGCTTGCTGCTGCCGGAAGATTTACTGCTGCCAGATGACTTGCCGTCGCCGGATGAGCTGGCGCCCCCGGATGGCTTCCCGTCGCCAGATGACTTGCTACTTCCGGAAGAACTGCGGCCACTCGAGGGATCACGGCCACCGGAGGGATCACGGCCACCGGAGGGATCACGGCCGCCGGAGGGATCGCGGCCACCGGAGGGATCGCGGCCACCGGAGGGATCGCGACCACCGGAGGGATCGCGACCACCGGAGGGATCGCGGCCACCGGAGGGATCGCGGCTACCGGAGGGATCGCGGCCACCGGAGGGATCACGGCCGCCGGAGGGATCACGACCGCCAGAGGGATCGCGACCAGTGGAGGGATCGCGGCCGCCAGAGGGATCACGACCGCCAGAGGGATCACGACCGCCAGAGGGATCGCGACCGCCGGAGGGATCGCGACCGCCGGAGGGACCCTGGCCAGTGGAGGGACCTTGGCCGCCGGAGGGACCTTGGCCCCCGGTGGAACCCTTGCCGTTGGCAGGACCTCGGCCACCAGAGGGCCCTTGGCCAGTGGAAGGACCCTGGTCCCGGAGCGGATTCTGCGGAGCACCGGCCGGCGTGGGGATCTGCTCGCTGCCGCTGACGAGCATCACGCCCGTTGAAGAGCGCCGGGCGACGAGGCGCTGCATGCGGGGCTGGCGGAGAGCCGCCGTGGCGGTGGTGGGCTGGTTCTTCGAGGGGAGCCGAATAGTCTGCACTCCTGGCGGGATCTCCGCCCGGAGCACCTGGCGGCTGATCATCGTGATCGGCACCGACTTTCCTCCGGCGATGACGCTCGTGTCGTGGAGGTTGAAGCCCTTGCCGACGAGGAACACGACCGTGGTGCCGGTCTTGTCGACCCCCTCAGCGCCGTAATAGCCGACGAGCTCCGGAGCGAGGTCGGTGACGCCGGTGTTGAAGAGCTCGAAGCCGCCGCTCGTGTTCTCGTAGGGGATCTGCGCGATCATCGTCTGGAGCGGCAGTTCGCGGTCGAGCTGGTCGACGCGCCGCATCAGCCGGGCCACTTCCCCGTCGCGGTAGGCGCCGGCATTCTGCGCGCACATGGCAGCCGATTGCTGCATCGATTTGACGCTTCGGGAGAGCTTCATCGCCTGCCGCATGCTCTGGTCGGTCGACTTCGGGTTGGTGAGGGAGAACCAGTTGGTGCGGATGTCGAACGTCACGTAGGGCACGAACGAGGGCATGACGATCATCGCCGTGCACTCGCGCATCCCCGGCTCGAGGCAGCGCTGCGAGAGATCCTGCTTCCGCGAGTTGGTGCCGATGAGCGTGTCGCGGAAGGCGGCGATGTTGTTCTGCGTCGGGGGCGACTGGATGCGTGGGTAGAACCGCCAGCCGAAGGTGTCGGCGCCGTGCGTGAAGCCGACGGCGGTTTGGTTGAGGCCGATCGTCGCCATGTTCGTCTGCAGGGCGCGGTCGTAACGGGCCATCGTCTGCCGGTTCGCCCGGCCGTGGGCCACCGACATCGCCAGGGCGAGCTGCATCTCGCGCCGCTGCGAGAACATGTCCTCCACGTTCTGCTCGGCGGAGACTGGATCGAGGGCGAAGATCCGGATCGGCCAGCGGCGGCGGACGTAGTCATTGAAGCCGTCGCGGCTTTCTGGAGAAGGATTCGGGCCGTAGAACGGGCCGGCGAAGGCGCAGTTCCCGGCGAAGCCCTTGGAGGCGGAGATGTTCCGCATGTCCTCGATGAGCCGCTCGTTGAGGAGCGCCGATTCGACGAGGATCATCCAGGCGAGCACCGCCGTCGTCGTCCGGCAGATCTTGCAGGGGCCGACATCGTTCTCGCACGATCCCCGGCAGGCACAGCCCAGGCAGGGCTCGGTCACCGTGTGGCTCAGAGGCGCCTCGTCGTCGAGGCCGAGCGACTCGAAGAACGCCCGCCGCCGCAGCTCGAGCTCCCCCATCCGATGGCTGCGGATCAGCTCTGCGAGATTCCAGCCCGGCATCTCCTCCCACACCGCCGCCTGCCGCTCCTGGGAAAGGAAGTCGTAGGCGGCCTGGAGCTCCTCGCCGAGGAAGCCGCGGACGTCGTTGTATTCGAGGCAGGGGCGGTTGGCCGGATTGGCCCCGAGGGCCTCGAAGGTGGCCCGGAGCATCAGCGCCACCTGGACCTCGCCGACGACGTCGACGAGCTCCTCCGGCGGGAGCGGCATCCGCGCTCGCCGCATCTTCGCTGTCGGCACTGACACCGACACGGTGTGCGACCGCATTGCCTTGCGGACCTTCGCCACGAGCTTTCGCCGCTGGTCGTCACGAACGGGATCGACGTTCTCTCCTCCGGGAACGAGCCGGCCGTCGGGGAGGATGCTGGCCTCGAAGGCGTTGACGTCCTGCGCGAGCCCTGTCATGCACAGCGCGGTGCGGACCTCGCCATTGTTGACGGCGAAGGTCAGCCCCGGAGCGAGGAGATCGATGAGGTCGTTGATGACCATGTTGCGGAACGTCGTGGGGAGGAGGTCGTCCCCCAGCTGCGCTTCGCCGATCACGGTCACCTCGGCGCCGTGCCCCTGCTGCGTGTTCTTCCCGGGGAGGATCGAGATCGGGATGCGGACGAGATTGAGCGCGTAGCCGGGGGAGTCGACGGTGTCGTCCCCCTCGTTGATCCGCCGCAGCTCGTCGAGGTGGCCGATGTACTGCGAGAGATGATCGAGGTGGATCGACGGCTCGAGGCTGACGGCGTTGTTGTTCCCCATCCCAAAGCTTGCGAACGGCTGCTGCGTCCCGGTCGTGAACGGGGCCGCCCGGTCGATGACGCCGCTGGAGGGATCGACGGGATTGGAGATCATGTTTTGGACGGTGGTGGTGCTCTGGGGCGTCGCCCCGGCAGTCCCGTGGCTCATCGCCATCGCCAGGCCGACGAACGACTGATCGCTGCGGCTGATGCTCGCGTTGTTGAGATCCTGAAAGTTGCCCAGCTGGGCCTTCATTTGCGATTCGTATTCGTAGCGGTGGCGGGTGAGCCGGCTCTGGCCCCACACATCCGGCTGCTTGGCGACGATCGAGCCGTAGGTATCGATGTGGTGCTCGAGCCAGTCGATCTCGCCGGCGAGCTGCTCGACGGAGTCGTCCTTGCAGGTGGCCGGCTTGTCGCGGTGGAGGGTCTGGGCTGCGGCCTTGAGCCCGCGCATGAGGCCAAGCGGATCGCCGGCGCTCGCCACCGGGGCGGTTGCAAGGAGGGGGGCAAGCGCGCTGGTCATGGCGATCAGCGGGAGGGCCCTGCGGAGGGTGAATCGAATCGTGAGCCGGGCCATGACAATCCCCTCGTTGCTTGCTGCCGGAGGCGGCCGGGCGGATAATCCGCACGACCGTCAGCGTCTTCTTCGATCGACACGCGCCCGCTGCCGCACGCAGACTCGCTGCCGTGATCGGGAGTCATTTCGCAGCCTTCCTCTCCTCTCGGGTTTGCCGGAGTTGCCGAAATGCCCCAGCCTGCCGTCGGTGGTGGCCCTCGTTCGGCTCCCTGCCGATCGTCGATCCAGTGCATCGTCCCCCCGTACATGCTCGACCGGCTCACCCACTCAGCCGATGCGAAGGTCCGCGACCGGGCGATTGCCGGGCTCTCTCGCTCGGCGGCCGTCCGGGCGGTGCGGGCCTTTGCCCAGGAAATCCCTGGGGTGATGGCCGTGCCGTCGCCGGCCGCCTCGAAAAACCGGCTCGTCTATGACGCCAAGGGGAAGGACAGTCTCCCCGGCAAGCTCGTCCGCAGTGAGGGGCAGAAGAAATCGGCCGATGTCGCGGTCAACGAGGCCTACGACCACTGCGGCGACACCTACGACTTCTACCGCGAGCTGTTCGAGCGCAATTCCCTCGACGGCAGCGGCATGACGCTGATCTCCACCGTCCATGTCGGCGAGCCCGACCAGGTGGGAAAGTTTCAGCCGATGGATAACGCCTTTTGGGACGGCACCCAGATGGCCTATGGCGACGGCGACGGCGTCGTCTTCCAACGCTTTACCCGCAGCCTCGACGTCGTCGCCCATGAGCTGACGCACGGCGTCCAATCGTTCACGAGCAATCTTGTCTACCGCGGCCAGTCGGGGGCCCTCAACGAGCATTTCTCCGACGTCTTCGGGATCCTCGTCCGCCAGTGGAAGCTCGGCGAGAAGGCCGACAAGGCCTCGTGGCTGATCGGGGCCGACGTCCTCGTGCCGGCGCAGACGCGGCGGGCGATCCGCGACATGGAGAACCCCGGCACGGCCTATGTCGACGATCCCGATCTCGGCACCGATCCGCAGCCGGCCCACATGAAGGATTTTTACTCGGGCGCTGCCGATAACGGGGGCGTCCATCTCAATTCGGGGATCCCCAACCGGGCCTTCGCGCTGGTTGCCAAGGAGCTTGGAGGCTTCGCCTGGGAAACGGCGGGGCGGATCTGGTACGACGCGATGTTTCAGCTTTCGAGCCGCAGCGAATTTGCCGATATCCAATCGATCACGACGCAGATCGCGGCCGACGACCAGCGCTTCGGCAAAGAAGCCCAGAAAATCGTCGCCGCGGCCTGGAAGAAGGTGGGGCTGTAAATGGCCGATGATGGCCGATCCCCTGGGCCGGCAGCGCCCAAGCTCCGCGTCTCGTTCGAGCAGTCGGGTGGCTTTGCCGGCCTCGTAAAGGGCTGCGTGCTCGATGCCGACGAGCTCCCCGCCGACGAGAGCGCCGAGCTGCGCCGGCTCGTCGCCGCAAGCGGGCTCGACGTCTCGACCGAAGATCTCTCGCGCGGCACGCGCGACCGGCGGCAGCTGGCGATCACGATCGATCGCGGCGGCGAGCGCGTCGCGATTGTCTGCGACGACGGCTGCACGCCGGAGGGGGCCCGACCGCTTGTCGCCTTCCTCGTCGCCCGGGCCAAGCCCGTGCGGCCGTAGGCGCCATTGCGCGGGGGCGGTTGGGGGCCGGGGGTGCCCGTGCTCCGAGAGCCGGCGTTGCAGGCAAGCGCAGCCATGGATGGCG
>CAJAYZ010000271.1 GCA_903949225.1 uncultured Planctomycetaceae bacterium | reverse complement strand
TTATGAGGCGGGGGCAGCGGAGCTTTACGACTACTCCTCGATCGACATCGATCCTCTCCGGGATCTGGTCGAGGAGTTTGGGCTTCCGATCATCGAGATGGGAGGAGCCGCTGCCGTGCTCGACGGTCGGGTGATCGGCAATCTCGAGCAGTTGCAAGACCGGCTCGGCGCCGGGGCCGCCGCGGCGCTTGTCGCCTTCGACGCCCGCGCCAAAGCGTCGATCACCCCGCTGGACTTCTATGAATCGGGCTCCGTCCCCGGGCGGGTGGAGCCGGGGTCGTTTGCCGACCACCTCGAGGGCATCGGTGACGCCGCGGTGCGCCGCTACATCGAGATCCTCGTCCACAGCGATCTGGCGACCGAACCGGCGCGGACGAGCGTTCAGTATGGCCTGCACAACTACCTCATGAACGACCCCCGATACCTGCGGCTCTACTGCATCGGCGGGGGCAACGAGCAGCTCGTCGACGCGCTCGCTGCCCGGATCGACGCCGACATCCGCCTCGGGACACCCGTCGTCGAGGTGGGGGCCACGTCCGACGGCGCGATCGGCCTGACAAGCGAGGGACCGCGGGGCCGCCGCGAGGAGCCCTTTGACATCGTGATCCTCGCCCTCCCACACGAGTGCCTCGCACGGCTACGCTTCGTGGGAGAAAAGCTCGAGTCCGCCCTCGCCTGCCACCTCAAGCGCCACGACCATCCGGCCCACTACCTCCGGGTCACGATCCTTTTCGATCGCCCGTTCTGGCGAGGGCTCGTGAGTGATTCGTTTTTCATGCTCGACCATTTTGGCGGCTGCTGCCTCTACGACGAGTCGGCCCGTGCGCCCGATGAGGGGGCGGCGGCGCTGGGCTGGCTCTTGAGCGGGGCGGAGGCGGAACGCCTCGCGAGCCTTGACGACGACGATCTCGTGAGCCTCATGCTCGGGGCGTTGCCCGAGCCGCTGGCATCGGCGCGGGGCCGGGTGGTCGAGAGCCGGGTGCACCGCTGGATCAACGCCGTCAGCGCCCTGCCGGGGGGCTGGCCGCCGACCGGGCTCGACGAGCGTCACCGGCCGGAGCCGGTCGGCCACCCCGGCCTGTTCCTCGTTGGCGACTATCTCTTCGATTCCACCCTCAACGGCGTGCTCGATTCGGCCCAGCATGTGGCAGGATGGGTGGCGGCCATCGATACCGAAACCATGCCCGCACAGACGACCTCATGATGACACCACGGCTCGAGCCCGATCTGGTCGTCCGCGAAGAGGAGGTGCCGCTGGTCGGCGCCGACATTCTCCGCCTCCGCTCCGTCGCCGACGATGCCGGGAGCGAAGCCGGCGTCGAGGCGGCCCTGGCCTGGGTGACGGAGGGGAAGGCCCTCCCTGCGACCGTTCTCCCGCTCTACGGCACCCATGTCGTCTGGTCGCCGGCCCGGGCGGTGTGCATCGCCCCTGCCGATCGGCTCGGGCAGGTTTGCGACGCGGTCGTCGAGTTCTCCCGCTGCGAGTCGGGGATTCGCGACCTCGAGGCTGGGATCGTGGCGGGGCTCAGCGACCTCGATGGCGACGCGACCGCGGTCTTTGACGTCGATCTCGACGACGCGCGCCGCCGGCAACTGGCGGGCCGGTATCGAGCCGCCGTCGGGATCCAGGCGGGGCTTGCGCGTCTGGCGCCGCAGGTCCACACTCCCCGGCTCCATCCCCCGACGCTCGCCGGCCAGATCGCCGAGCGCCTCCGCGACCGCACGAGGCTGGCGGAGAGGCTCGAGTTTGCCGTTCAGCAGGCGGAGGTGCTCGTGCGCGTCTACGAACAGTGTGGCCAGCGGGCGAGCGACGCCGTGATCAGCGGGCGGCACCTCCGGCTGGAATGGGCGATCGTCGTCCTGCTTGCTGCCGAGACGTTGTTTCTGTTCGTCGATCTCCTCGCCTCGTCGAGCACCCCTACATGAGTGCGCGCCCGACACCGTCGACCGACCGGCAGCTCTCGCTCGATCTCCTGCGGGCCATCGCCATCGCCATGATGGTGGTGGTGCACTTCGTCGAGAACCTCTCAGGGAGCCATGGCATCGACGGCGGGCCGATGATCGGGGCCAACCGCGTCTGGTGGCTGCCGACCGGCTTTGCCGCGCCGATCTTCACGTTTCTCTCGGGGGTGAACTACCGGCTCTGGGCCGCTCGGCAGGCCCATGGCGGCCGCGACGACGAGGCAATCTCGAAGACGACGATCCGCCGCGGCCTCTTCCTCTTCGGCCTCGGCTTCGCCTTCAACATTTTCGTCTGGATGCCTGCGGACACCTTCAACTGGGACATCCTCACCTTCACCGGCAGCGGCTTGCTGGCCCTCGATGTCGTGCGGCGGATGCCGCCGGGGGTGGCGCTGGCTGCCTGCGGCCTCGTGCTCCTGGCCAGTCCGCTGCTCCGCGAACGGGCCGACTACAACGCCTATTGGACTGAAGGCTATTTCGATCCTGACCTCACGCTCAGCGACGTGATGCTCGGCTACCTCGTCACCGGTTTTTTTCCCCTCCTGCCCTGGATCGTCTACCCCGTGGTGGGGTATGTGGCCGCCGGGGAGCTCTTCCCGACCGAGATTCGGGGGAAGCCGGCCGACCATGGACGGCGGGCCGGACTTGCCGGCCTCCTCCTCGTCGTTGCCTCGTTGGCAATCCTCACGGTGGAGCCTTTGCTGCCCATCCGTTTGGGGCGCAACGGATCGTTTTTCTGGACGATGTTTCCGGCCTCGACGCCGTACGTCCTCGGCACGCTGGGAACCGCGCTCGCCGCGACTGCACTGCTGCGGTGGGCCGTCGATCGGAAGCAGCAGCCGGCCTGGGCGCAGGCGGTGGCCCCGTGGGCCTCCCTTTTCAGCCGCTACTCGCTGTCGCTCTATCTCCTCCATCACGTCGTCCATGTCTGGCCGTTGTGGTGGGCGGGCTTGGCGACGGGTGGAGGCGATACAATGGTCTACTGGCAGCGGGCGATGCCGGCCTGGCAGTCGTTCGGTCTGGCGTTGATCTTTCTCGCCGTCGCCGCCGTCACGTTCCGCTCGATCCACGCGCGCCGGATCCCCACGGTGGAATCCTTGATGCGCTGGTTGTGCGATTGAATCAGCGAGAGATCAGCGGCTTGACGCCCCAGCCACTGTCGCCCCCGAGATCGACCCGGCTGGGGTCGGTCTTGGCCCTCCTCACGGGTGTTCGCGGTCTGCTTGAGCGTCGTCGACTAAAGCCCACCCTCATGCTGGTTCGCCGACCGCGGATTCCGTGATCGGCCGGGGCTGCCGGTGGTGACCTCCCCTCCCCTCCCGTGGTAGAAAATGGAGCGGTTTTTGACCCAGGCGGCTAACAGATCGTCTAACAGTGAGCCCCTGGGCCTCCGAAAACCCCTTACGCGCCCGTAGCTCAGGTGGATAGAGCATGGGATTTCTAATCCCAGGGTCGCTGGTTCGAGTCCAGCCGGGCGTACTG
>CAJAYZ010000270.1 GCA_903949225.1 uncultured Planctomycetaceae bacterium | reverse complement strand
GGGAAGTGGATCGTGAAGCGGATTCCGCAGCGGCTCTTCGACACGTTCATCCTCCTCTTCACCGCGACCGCGGGCCTGCGGTTGATGGGGCTATGGTGACGCCCCGTGGCGAGGTTCCGTTGCCCGCAGCCCCCGCCTCGGGCTAGGCTTCGAAAGCGTTTTGGCCGTTGAACGGTCTTACCGGTCTTTTCATCACGTGCCGCGTCCCGACCAGTCCCCGGGGTTCCCAGCCATGTCCCGCATCGCCATCCCGCATTCCGTCGCTGCCGTCCTGCTCGCCGGGATGTTGTTCTCCGCGATCGCCCCTTTCGGCACCGCGGCCGAGGCCACGCTGCCGCTGGTCACCTATGCGGGCCAGAAACTCGACGGCCAGTTCGTCGCCGAGGGGGCCGGAGTGGGCGACTTCAACAAGGACGGCGTGCCCGACATCGCCGCGGGGCCGTGGTGGTTTGCCGGCCCCTCTTTCGCCGAGCGTCACGAGATCTATCCCCCGAAGCCGTTCGACCCGCGCGGTTACTCCGACAACTTCTTCTGCTGGGGCCATGACTTCAACGCCGACGGCTGGGACGACGTCCTCGTCTATGGCTTCCCCGGCCAGGATGCGTCGTGGTTCGAAAACCCGCAGGGGCGAGAGGGGCCGTGGCCGCGCCATCGCGTGCTTGCGCAAGTCGACAACGAGTCGCCGACCTTCGCCGACATCGACGGCGACGGCACGCCGGAGGTCGTCTGCTCGGTCGGTGGATTCTTCGGGTATGCCCCGATCGGCAAGAAGGATCCGACGAAGCCCTGGGTGTTCCGCCGGATCTCGCGGGAGGTGGCCGGTGGCCGGTTCACGCACGGCATGGGCGTTGGTGATGTCGATGGCGACGGCAAGGTCGACATCCTCGAGAAGAACGGCTGGTGGCAGCAGCCGGCGTCGCTCGAGGGCGAGCCGCTGTGGGCCTTCCACCCCTTCCCTTTCGCCGGCCCGGGGGGCGCTCAGATGCACGTCCGCGACGTCGACGGCGACGGGCTCAATGACGTGATCACGAGCCTCGCCGCCCACGGCTACGGCCTGGGGTGGTGGAAGCAGGTGAAGGGCCCCGACGGCGGCCGGTCGTTCGACTACCGTCCGATCACTGGTGAGAAAGCCTCCGACAGCCCCTACCGCACCGTCTTCTCCCAGATTCACGCCATCGACGTCGCCGACATCGACGGCGACGGACTCGACGACATCGTTACCGGCAAGCGATTCTGGGCCCACGGTCCCGACGGTGATCCGGAGCCATCGGCCCCGGCGGTCCTCTATTGGTTCCGCGCCACCCGCCCCGCTCCGGGCGAGGCGGAGTTCGTCCCGCAACTCGTCGACGACAACTCCGGCGTCGGCGTCCAGGTGACGGCAGCCGATGCGACCGGCGACGGCCTTCCCGACATCATCGTCGCCAACAAGCAGGGGATCTTCGTCCACACCCAGTCGCGCGAGCAGGTGCCGATCGCCCGCCACGAGGATGCCCAGCCGCAGAAGCGCCGCCCAATGGCCGACGGCCTGGCGCCTGAGGAAGCGGCCAAGGCGATGTCGGCGCCCCCCGGCTTCTCGGTGAAGCTCCTCACCTCCGAGCCCGACGTGCGTCAGCCGATCGCGATGTGCTTCGACGACCGCGGGCGGCTGTGGGTCGCCGAGGCCTATGCCTATCCGAAGCGCGTCGCGCCGGAGGAGGCCCGCGACCGAATCCTGATCTTCGAGGACACCGACGGCGACCATCGGCTCGATTCTCGCAAAGTCTTTAAAGACGGTTTGAACCTCGTCAGCGGCCTCGCGGTCGGCTTCGGAGGCGTGTGGGTCGGTGCTGCTCCCGACTTCCTCTTCATCCCCGACGCCGATGGCGACGACATCCCCGACGGCGAGCCGAAGGTGCTCCTCGACGGCTGGGGCTGGCAGGACACCCACGAAACCCTCAACGCCTTCATCTGGGGCCCCGACGGCTGGCTTTACGGTTGCCACGGCGTCTTCACCCACTCCGTCGTCGGTAAGCCGGGCACCCCGGCCGACGAGCGGAAGAAGATCAACGCCGGCATCTGGCGCTACCACCCTGTCCGTCATGAATTCGAAGTTTTTTCCGAAGGGACGAGCAATCCCTGGGGGGTCGATTTCAACGATCTCGGCCATGCCTTCCAGACCGCCTGCGTGATCCCCCACCTCTACCACGTCATCCAGGGGGCCCGTTACGAGCGCCAGGCCGGCCAGCACTTCAACCCCTGGACGTTCGACGACATCAAGACGATCGCGCGCCATCGTCACTGGACTGGGGGCCAATGGAACAACGCCGATCGGGAGAAGTCGGACGCCAGCGGCGGCGGCCATGCCCACAGCGGAGCCTGCATCTACCTCGGCGGCTCCTGGCCCGATCGCTACCGCAACCAGCTGTTCATGAACAACATCCACGGCGCCCGGCTCAACGAGGATCGGCTCACGCCGGTCGGCTCGGGCTACGTCGGCGACGGCGAGCCCGACTTCCTTTTTGCCAACGACACCTGGTCGCAGTTCATCTCCCTCCAGACAGGGCCCGACGGGCAGATGGTGCTCATCGACTGGTATGACCGCAACCAGTGCCACCATGGCGACGATGAGAAGCACGATCGTGGCAACGGCCGGATCTTCAAGGTGATGTACGACCGTGGCAACACCGCCGCGGTGAAGGTCGACCTCGCAGCGAAGAGCGACGCCGAGCTTCTTGATCTCCTCGCCCACGACAACGATTGGTTCGTCCGCCATGCCCGCCGTCTTCTCCACGAGCGAGCTGTCGCCGGCCGGCTTGCCGACGACATCGGCGGGCTGCTCGACGCCAAGCTCGCCGCCGCGCCGACGGCGGCCAAGCGGCTCCGCGTCGTCTGGGCGATGCATGTGACGGGAACGCTCGATGCGCCGCGCACCGAACGCCTCCTCGACGATCCCGATCCGGCCGTTCGCGCCTGGGCGATCCAACTCGCCAACGAGACCGGCAGCATTCCTCTCGAGACCCGCATCGGCCGCTACCGGCAACTCGCCGCCGACGATCCCTCGCCGGTGGTGCGGCTGGCCCTCTGCTCGGCGCTCCAGCGGATGCCGCTCGAAGCCCGGTGGGACATCTGCGCGGGGCTTGTCGCCCACGCCGAGGATGCCGACGACCACAATCTCCCCCTCATGAATTGGTACGCCTCTGAGCCGCTGGTGACCGTCGATCCCGAGCGTGCGATGGCGCTGGCAGCGACGTCCAAGATCCCGACGGTGTCGCGATTCATCGTCCGTCGGGCGGCCTCCGAGGAAGGCTGCTACGAGGCCCTCGTGGCCCGACTGGCGGCGGCCGATTCGGCGACGCGGAAGTGGATGCTCGAGGAGATCGTGTCGGCGCTGGCCGCCCGCGGGCGGATGGAAGCCCCGAAGGCCTGGGAGAAGGGCTACGAAGCGATCACGGCCGACGGCGACGAGGCGGTCCGGAGGCTCGCCGGTGTAGTGGCCGTCCGGTTCGGCGATCCGCGAGTTCTCCCCCAGCTGCGTGGCGTGCTCGCCGACCGCGATGCCCCGAGAAATGAGCGTCAGGAGGCGCTCGAGGCGCTCGTCAGCTCCCGCGACGAGGGGACGCCGCCGGTGCTCCAAGCCCTTATTGATGACACAGTCATGCAGAAGGAAGCGATCGTGTCGCTGGCGGCCGTGCCGCATGACGCGACTCCGGGCATGCTCCTCGACGCCTACGACGGGCTCACCGCCGAATGCCGGCAGGCGGCCATCGCCACGCTCGTCTCGCGCCCCACCTGGACGATCGCCCTCCTCGATGCCATCGACGCTGGCAAGCTGCCGCGTGGCGACCTCTCGGCCTTCACCGTCGGCCGGCTCGCCCAGTCGGCCGATACGAAAGTCATCGCCAAGCTCAATGATGTGTGGGGAACGATCCGCATCACCCCCGAGGACCGCAAGGGGGAGTTCGAGAAGTGGCGCGGGGCTTTCAAGCCGGCAGCCATGAAGGCCGCCGACCTGTCGCACGGCCGCGAGGTGTTCGTGAAGACCTGCGGCGCCTGCCATCTCCTCCATGGGCAGGGGGGAAAGATCGGCCCCGACATCACCGGATCGAATCGGGCCGATCTCGAATACCTCCTCGCCAATCTCCTCGACCCGAGTGCGATCGTCGGCCGCGACTACCAAACGACGACGGTCCTCACCAAGGACGGCCGGTCGATCGCCGGGATCGTCGTCAAGGAAAGCCCGACGAGCGTCACCCTCCAGACCCCGACGGAGCAGGTGACGGTGCCCCTCGACGACGTCGAGACGCGCGTGCTCTCACCGCAATCGCTGATGCCGGAGAACCAACTCGGGCAGCTCAAGCCCGAGGAGGCCATCAACCTCGTGGCCTACCTCCGCCACCCGTCACAGGTGCCACTCCCCGGCGAAGGGCCACCACCGTTCAACGGCGAGGGACGGATCCCCGGCGCGGTCGAGGGGGAGACCTTGAAGCTCGCGGCGAAGAGCGCCGGCGACGCCCGGCCGCAAGACATGTCGAGCTTCAAGGCGGCGCGCTGGAGTGGCAATTCCCACGTCTGGTGGACCGGCGCCCGCCCCGGAGGAAGGCTCGTTCTCGAGGTGCCAGTGGAGGTCCGCGGCCGCTACGAGATCGTCGCTGTCTGCTCGAAGGCCCACGACTACGGCACGGTCACCCTGGGCTGGAACGGCGCGAAGCCGACCGCTCCGATCGACCTCTATGACAAGGACGCCGTCACCGTCACGCCGGAAGTTTCCCTCGGGGTTTTCGACCTCGAGCCCTGCACGGTGCCGCTGACAGTCGACATCGTCGGCGAGAACCCGGCGGCCACGAAAGCCTGGATGTTCGGCCTCGACTACCTCCGGTTCGTGCCGGTGAAAGCCTTGGAAGCCAAGCCCTGATCGCCCCGCCCCGGCAGGGCCGGTGGTCGTGAACTAGGATTGGAGCGGCGTGGGTTGGATCGACGGGGGAGTTGTAACGACTTCCTCCGTCGTCCGTTCTCCGCCCGGGGGCTCGGGCAAAAGCCGAGCTCTTGGTGAGCGGCTGACCGGTCCACGGTAAAAGGGGTTTTCATGGTGTTTCCTCGCCTCCGGCGCATCACGGGCGCCGCGCCCGACACGCGCTTTGGTCGCAGGCTTTCCCTAGGCTTGGCGGTCATGGGGATCACTGTTGCGTTTTGGAGTGCGAGTGGCCGGGCCGGCGAGATCGGCTTCGTGGAGGAGTTTGCGCTCGCCGAGGATCGCGAGGCGGTG
>CAJAYZ010000269.1 GCA_903949225.1 uncultured Planctomycetaceae bacterium | reverse complement strand
GTGCGGTTGAAGAAGTCGCTGCCTGCCAGCCAGTGGCGGGGCTTCATCTCCCCAAAGACGATCGAATCGAAGAATCGGCCATCTGGAACATCAAGCCCGATCACCCCTCCTCCGCGCTGATCGAGGTTGGCAAGCGTCAGCCAGGCCTCGAGCGTCTTCTCACTCAGATCGCGTGAGAGCGCCTTGGTGCGCATGTTCGCGCCGACACCATCGAGGATCAGCCGGCCGTCGCGGACGACCGCGCCGCCGAGCAACTCGCCATCGAGACCGCCGACGCTGTCACGCGTGTCAACGGAAAAAGTCCAGCGAGCAAACGGAGCCCGGAGCGCGGCGGCCAACGGGCCGAGCCCGCGCTGCTGGAGCGCCGAGGCCCGGGCAGGCTGCTCGATCCGATCGATCGCCAGGTTCACCGCGGCGAGCTCGGTGCGGAGGGCCGCCGCTTGCGTCATCCGCTCGGATTGCTCCGTAAGCCGGGCCGGAAGCGCTTTCGCCGCATCGAGCCAGGCTGACACGAGGCCTGTCTTGATCGAAGCTTTGAGCGCGGAGAGCTCGGCTTCGGCGGCCCCGAGGGACTCGGCTCGATCGAGGATCACCTGGCCTGGGCGGCTGCTCGCGAAGATCCCGTAGAGGGCGTAAAAATCCTCCTGCGTGACGAAATCGAACTTGTGGTCGTGGCAGCGGGCGCACGCGGCGGTGAGCGCGAAGAACGTCTTCGAGTAGACGTCGATTTGGTTCTCGATCACCTTGACTTGATCGTCGAGGGCATCGACCGGCACGAAGCCGAGTTCCACCATCCGCATCTGCGCCGGGCCGATGGCCGATTCATTAAACCCTTCAGCGGCGTTCCAGCGGGGATCCGCAAGCAGGTCGCCGGCGATCTGCTCGCGCACGAAGCGGTCGTAGGGGAGATCGTCGTTGTAGGCGCGCACCAGGTAATCGCGGTAGCGCCATGCATTCGGAAGCTCGGGGTCGCCCTGGCTGCCGTGCGATTCGCAGTAGCGAACGAGATCCATCCAGTGGCGTGCGAAGCGCTCGCCGAAGCGCTGGGAGGCGAGCATCCTGTCGACCGCTGCCTCGTAGGCTGCCGGCGAGGGATCGGCCGTGAAGGCGTGCACCTCCTCGGGACTGGGGGGAAGGCCGGTGAGGACGAACGACAGACGCCGCAGGATCGCTTCCGGGAGAGCGACCGGAGCCGGCTCGAGGCAGACCGCGTCGAGGCGGGCGGCCACGAAGCGATCGATCGGGTTGTCGCTCCAATCGGCACGGGCTGGTTGCGGCGGAGCGTGTTTGCGCAGCGGCTGATAGCTCCACCACGTGCGGCGTTCGGCAAAATCGGTCGGGGCCTTGATGGGACCAGCCGTGGGGGGCTCGCGCGGGTCGGGGGCCCCGGCCGCAATCCAGGCGGAGAAGGCAGCGAGCGTGTCGTCGTCGAGACGGTTGCCCCCTTGGGGCATCTCGAGACCGGGAAGCTCGTGCCTGAGGATGGCGAGGAGGCGGCTGTTCTCCGGGGCACCGGGAACGAGAATCGCCCCCCCTGCCCCGCCGGTTCGCATGCCAGCGCGATGGTCGAGGACGAGCCCCCCTTCCGCAGCGCCGTCACTGCGGTGGCATTCCTGGCACTGTGCCACGAGCACCGGCCGGATCCGCGTTTCGAAGAGTGTCAGCGCGTCGTCGGCGTGGAGCCTTGTCCGGGTGAGAAGGCTGATCGCCACCAGGGCCCAAAGCAACACGGCACGATGATGACGGCCCGACGGACAGTGCATCGACTCATCCCCCACGCGTGATCGGGCTCGTCGGGCCTCCAGCCTTCGAAAAGCCCCACCCTGGTAGCATACCTTCCAAGTCACTTCCGCTCCCCCCTGGGAACTTGCCATGCGCATCGTCTCGCTTCTCCCGAGCGCTACCGAGATCGTCTGCGAGCTCGGCCTCGGGGCTGCGCTCGTCGGCGTGACCCACGAATGCGACCATCCCGCGGAGGTGCGGGGCCTTCCCCGGGTGACGCGGACGCTCATTCCCACCGACGCTTCCAGCCGGGAGATCGATGATCTCGTCCGCGATCGACTCCGCTCGAATTCCGCGCTCTACGAGCTCGATCTGCCGGTGCTCGAGCGGCTCGCTCCCGATCTCATCGTCACGCAGGCGCTGTGCGACGTCTGTGCGGTGGCCGAGGCCGAGGTGGCCGCCGCCGCCTGCCGGCTCCCGGGTGCGCCGCGCGTGGTCAATCTCGAGCCGGCGAGTCTTGCCGAGGTCCTTGCCAGCCTCGAGGCGGTAGCCGATGCGGCCGGCGTTCCAGATCGTGGCCGGGCGGCCGTGGCGCGGCTGCAAGGGCGGATCGATGCGGTCACGGGCCGGTCCGCTGGCGTGACGCGGCCGCCGCGCGTCATGCTCCTCGAGTGGATCGATCCGCCGTTCACGGCAGGTCACTGGTCTCCCGAGATTGTCAGTCTGGCCGGTGGCCGGGAGGTCCTCGGACGGCAGGGGGAGAAGTCGCGGTCGGTTCCCTGGGAGGAGATCGTGGCGGCCGATCCGGAAGTACTCGTGATCGCCTGCTGCGGGTTTGACATCCCACGCATTCGTCAGGATCTCCCCATCCTCCTCGCCCAACCGGGGTTCAGCGGGCTGGCGTGTGCGCGCGAAGGCCGAGTCTTTCTCGTCGATGGCAATGCCTATTTCAGCCGCCCCGGCCCCCGCTTGGTCGAGAGCCTCGAGATTCTTGCCCACGCTCTCCATCCGGCGCTCCACCCCCTCCCGGCCGGGCTCAGGCCAGCGGAGCGCCTTTCAGCCGCAGAGCTCGGGATGCCCCCCACCTGAAACTCCTCCGACGGCGTGGCGGCGATCCCTGAACTATCATTCGAAAAGCGCGGATTCGAAAAGCGGGGATTGGAGCGGCGCGGGACGTTGTAACGACGCCCCCCGTCGCCCGTACTCCGCCAGAGTGTCTGGTTGCTTCGACGCACGCAGAGCGATCCGTCCACGCCGAAGGGGTTTTTATGTTCGCTCTCCGCTCGCTGTTCGCCGGCGCCGCCCCCGACACGCGCTTTGGTCGCAGGCTTTCCCTAGGCTTGGCGGTCATGGGGATCACTGTTGCGTTTTGGAGTGCGAGTGGCCGGGCCGGCGAGATCGGCTTCGTGGAGGAGTTTGCGCTCGCCGAGGATCGCGAGGCGGTG
>CAJAYZ010000268.1 GCA_903949225.1 uncultured Planctomycetaceae bacterium | reverse complement strand
TGAACTTCGTGTTCCTCGACGGGCATGTCGAGGGCCTCGGCCCCGACGTCGATCTCGACGTCCTCCGCTGGTATTCGACGATCAGCGACGGCAACGACCCGACCAAGCCGGCCGACGGTGCTCCGGGCACGGGAACCTGACGCGGCCACGGCCTCGAGCCCAGCAAACCCGGCCCCTCGCCAGACGCGAGGCTTGGCCGACCATAGACGCCCCCGCCACCCGTGTGGTGGCGGGGCGTTTCCACGGTTCACGCAGCGGAACATCGCCAAGATGGCTTTTTCCGCCGCCTGTCAGCCCCAGAAGGAGATCACCATGGCCCGTCAGTTGAGCCCCGAAGCCCAGGCCCGCCTCGCGGCGGCTCGGGCGGTTGCCCAGGGAAAACCGCTCTCGAGCCCCGCCACTGCCCCGGGCCAGAAGGCCCAAGCGGCGCCGCGGCAGGGGTCGACCGCGGGGGTCAGGCCGGCTGCGGAGGCTTCTCCCGCCCCCGGATCGAACCTTGGGTCGAACCTCGAATCGAAGGGGCGCAGCGGCATCGTGATCCTCGCCCTCCTCGGCGTCGTCGGGATGGGAACGATCGCCGGGGGCGCCTGGATGACCCTCGGCCGTCGGCCGGATCTCGTCGGCTCGACCGCCGCGATCCAGAAGGGACTCCTCAGTGGCGAGATGCGCGGGGCAGCCGGAAAGAAGGCGGTCGCGGACGTGATCCGCAACGCCGATCAGATGACCAAGGACGAACTCGAGGCCGCCCGCAAGGCCCTCGACGAGGAATGGAAGCGGTGCCGCGACGAGGCGATCGATGCCTTCGTGGCCGCCCCGGAGTCAGATCGGCCGCGGCTGGCCGACGAAGGGATCGACCGGACGATCGCTTACCGGAAGCTCCGCTTCGGCCTCTCGCCGCAGGCTCGAGAAGCGAACGGCCGCCGCCAGAAGCCCCCGAAGGACGCCGACCGTCGCAAACTTTTCGACCTCTACGCCCAGGCCCTCCAGGCTCAATCGAAGAAACGGGCCGTCGATCTCCCGGAATGGCAGTGAGGCGGGCGGCCGCCACGACGCCCACCGTGACGGGTAGACTGCAAGCCACGACCGATCCCCCTGCAGGAGCGATGCGCCCCCGTGAGTGAGTCTTCCCACGGTCAGCATCACCACTACGCGTGGTGGCTGATCATGTGTCTGTGTGGCGTCGACTACTTCAGCACGCTCGGTTACCAACCGTCGATCGCCTTCGAAGGGGCCGGCACCCTCGCCCCCCTCGCGACCCTCGTCCTCGTCCTCGTGACGCTCTTCGGGGCCTACCCCGTCTACAGCTACGTCGCCGGCCAGACCCCCGACGGCGTCGGCTCGATCGGGATGATCGAGCGGCTCGTGAGTGGCTGGAAGGGGAAGATCGGCGTCCTCTTCCTGATCGGCTTTGCTGCCACCGACTTCGTGATCACGAAGACGCTCTCCGCCGCCGACGCCGCGGCGCACCTCATCAGCAATTCGATCTTTGCAGGGAACGCTCCGCCTTGGGCCCACAACCAGGTCGTCATGGCGGTGGTGCTCCTGTTGCTCCTGGGGGCGATGTTCCTCAAGGGCTACTCCGAGGTGGTGGGCATCGCCACGGTTCTCGTCATCGTCTTTCTCGGGCTTTCGTTCCTGATCATCGCCAGCGGACTGTGGCACCTCCTCACCCACCCCACGCTCCTCCAGCAGTGGTTTGCGGAGATCGCCTCCGGTTCCTACCACCTCCACGAGGCGCCGCTCGAGGGTCACGGGCTGTGGGTGGCCTTGGGGATCTCGCTGCTGATCTTTCCCAAGCTGGCGCTCGGGCTCTCCGGTTTCGAGACCGGCGTCCTGCTGATCCACCTCGTCCGCGGCAGTGATGAGCATCCCGACGACGAACAGGCGCGGATCGCCAACACGCGCCGTCTCATGCTCACGGCGGCCTTGATCATGTCGTTCTTCCTCATCGGCTCCTCGCTCGTCACTGGCACAAACACCATCATCCCGGCCGACGAGTTGCGGATGGAGAAGGACGATGCCGGCGAGATCCTCTTCAAGGGGAAGGCCCTTGACCGCGCCTTGGCCTACGTCGCCCATGGCGAGAGCCCCCTGGCCGTCAGCCCACTCTTCGGCCCGATCTTCGGCACGATCTACGACATCTCCACAATCCTCATCCTCTGGTTTGCCGGGGCCTCGGCGATGGCGGGCCTCCTCAACATGGTGCCGCGCTACCTGCCGCGCTACGGCATGGCACCGGAATGGGCGTCGGCCTATCGCCCGCTCGTGATCGCGTTCACCGTCATCAACCTCCTCGTGACGTGGGCTTTCAAGGCCGACGTCACCGCTCAGGGGGGCGCCTATGCCACCGGCGTGCTCGTGCTCATGACAAGCGCCTGCATCGCGTCGCTGGTCCACATGCAGCACGAGGCATCGGCAGGCGTCGACCATCACCCGCTCAAGCGGATCGCCTTCGCCCTGATCACGCTCGTGTTCATCTACACGACGATCACGAACATCTCCGAGCGCCCCGACGGGATCATCATCGCCTCGATGTTCATCGCGTCGGTGCTCGTGATCTCGATCGTGTCGCGCGTGTGGCGGAGCCAGGAACTGCGCCACAAGGAGTTCCGCTTCGCCGACGACTCCGCCCGCATGCTCTGGACCGACATCTGCGCCGAGGGGGCCTTCCGCGTCCTCGTGCCGCACCGCCCCGGCCATCGCTCGCTCGACGAGAAGGAGGCTGAGATCCGCCAGCGCCACCGGATCCCCGCCGAGGTGCCGATCGTGTTCCTCGAGGTTCATTACGGTGACACCAGCGAGTTCCAGAACGCCCCGATCCTCTCCGCCAAGCAGGAAGGAGAGCGGTTCGTGATCGTCGCCCGCGACGTCGTCAGCGTCTCCCACACGATCGCCCAGATCGCCATCGAGATGTCGAAGTCGGGCACGCCGCTCGATGTCGTCTTCGGCTGGAGCCAGGGGAGCAGCCTCAAGCTCGCGCTGGAGTTCCTCCTCTTCGGTCAGGGGGACGTGCCGAACGTCGTCTACGACCTCGTCGAAAAGGCCGTGCCAGACCAGACGCGGCGGCCAACCGTCCTGGTTGGATGAGCCGGTGGGTTGAGCCGGCAAGCCTCACTC
>CAJAYZ010000267.1 GCA_903949225.1 uncultured Planctomycetaceae bacterium | reverse complement strand
TAGCCGAGCGTGACGAGCGTGCCGTCTGGGCGGAAGCGGACGTTGTTGACGTTGGGAAGCGTTACCGGAATCTCGCGGACGGCGAAGCCCGGCACGAGCATCTGGATCGCCGGCGGGTCGGCGACGAGTTCGAGCGGCGTGCCCTCTGTCTTGGCACGATCCAAGGTCGCGGGGAGAGCCGCGGCGAGCGCTGCGTGCTTGGCTTTGAGGGCCGCACGGACACTCGCTGCCTCGTCGACAGTGAGTGCCCGGTCGAAGAAGAGGATCTCTGCGATGTCCCCTTTCAAGCTGCCGCGAACCTGTTGGCCCCCGGGGCCATTGGTGTAGTAGCGGGCGCCGAGGGTGAGCTCGTCGAGGGACAGCGTCCCCGCGGCAAGAGGGCGTGAGCCTTCCGGCTTGCCGTCGACCAACAGCCGGATCTCGCGGGCGCTTGAGTCTATCACCGCCTCGAAGACGTGCAGTGTGCCGAAGGGGGCCGATGACGCGAGGAGATCGCGGGCGCCGCCAAACCCCTTTCCCTCGACATTGATCTGCTCGAGGGCCCGGGTGGGGCCAGGGCCGAGATCGATCGTCAGCCCCGATTCGTAATCTCGTGAGTCGGGGGCATTGGCGGCGAACAGACCGCGGAAGTCTCCCGGATTGGCATGGGGTGCAGCTACGACAAAGAGGGTGAGTGCCTCTGCCTTCATCCCGGTGCCGGTGACGCGGAGGTGATCGTCGACGCCGTCGAACCGGAGGACCCGGGCGTCGCCCACCTGGATCGATGTGGGACGAACTCCCTCCTCGCTCGCCGAGAACATGCGGCCGACGGTGACCCGATCGGCGAGGCTCGTCACCGGGCCGACAGCGGCATCGGCCGCGTCGAGGTGGACGACGAGGCCCGAGGGAAGCTCGGCCGAGCAGATCACCGGCGGCGATCCGAAGCCGAAGGCCACAAGGGCCACGGCGACGAGGGCACGGCCTCCGGTGAGACAAACAAGTCTGGGCATGAGCATGACTCCATCGGAATGCTTTGACCCTACACTATTTCAACGTGCTTTCCCCCACCAGCCGGCCCGGCCATGACATCCCCCCACTCTCAGCCCAGCTCTGTCGTTGCCGCCGGGCTTTCGCCGGCCTGGCAGACGATCATGCGGTTTGCCTCGCTCGAGCCCGGGGAAGTCAATCGGGCCAGCGACGTGCAACGCTGTGCCAGTGGCAAGGTGCTCAATGTCGCCGTGGCCCTTGGGGCGCTCGGGGCCATCAGTCGGGCAGTGACGGTGATGGGGGGGGCGGCCGCCGGCTGGACGGCAGCGGAGTTTCGCGGTCTCGGGATCGGCCTCGTCGCCGTGCCGACGATCGCCAACACCCGCTGCTGCACGACGCTCCTCGATGACGCCACCGGGCGAACCACGGAGCTCGTCGAAAATGCCCCGCCGATCACCTCCGAGGAGCTGGCCCGGTTCGTGGCGGCCTACGAAGGAGCTGTGGCGGGCACCGCTGCGGTCGTGCTCTCAGGATCGCTCCCCGCCGGCACCCCCGTGACGATCTACCGTGATCTCCTCGAGCGCACCTCCTGTCCCGCGATCGTCGACGCCCGTGGCCCGGAGCTCCTTGCGGCACTTCCTTGTCGGCCGTTGCTTGTGAAGCCGAATCGTGAGGAACTCGCCTGGACGGTCGGTCGACCGCTTGAACGGGAGGCCGATCTCCGCATCGCGATGGAGGAACTGCGGGCTCAGGGAGCCGAATGGGTGCTCATCACCGACGGGGCGATGCCAGCCCTCGCGCTCGGGCCGACGGGCTGCTTCCGCATTGTGCCACCGCGCCTCGCTCGCGTCGTCAATCCGATCGGCTGCGGCGATTGTCTGGCGGCAGGATTTGCCGAGGCGGTTTCGAGGGGGCTCGGGCCGCTCGACGCAATCCGTTTCGGCATGGGATGCGCCGCCTTCAACTGCGGCACGCTCCTCGCTGGGCGACTGGAGCGGCCGGCGGTGGAGACGCTCGTGTCCGACGTGCGGATCGAGCCGGCGTGAGCGTCGCTCGTTGCCAAATGATCGCTGGTCAGGGGAGTTTGGAGAGGCGGATCCGCCGGTACT
>CAJAYZ010000266.1 GCA_903949225.1 uncultured Planctomycetaceae bacterium | reverse complement strand
TGGCCCGACCGCACGAGGCGGTCGCGAGTGCGTAGCACTCGAGAAAACCGGAGGTTTTCCAAGTGGAAAAAGGTCATGGATGACTTTTTCCACGGGCAGTTAGGGGGGATCACCACGGCCACACCACGGAAGGCTCGTTCCATGAACCAACTCATCGATCGCTACGACGTCGGCGTCGAACGGGGCCCGGGCTGGCTGTTCGTGAAGCTCTTCACCCCCAAGACAAATGCCCCGCGACGGGGCGGCGACCTCGGCCACGCGCTGTGGAACGTGGCCCAGGAGCATGGCACGAAACGGATGGTCGTGGAGCTCGACGGGGTCGAGCAGGTCGACGACCGACTCCTCGAAGGGCTCGAAGTGCTCGCCGGGCTGATGCTGCGGGAAGGGGGGCTGATCC
This sequence comes from uncultured Planctomycetaceae bacterium, assembly GCA_903949225.1. Classification (GTDB taxonomy): domain Bacteria; phylum Planctomycetota; class Planctomycetia; order Pirellulales; family UBA1268; genus QWOP01. The sequence goes on along the minus strand of CAJAYZ010000266.1, from coordinate 1,397 downwards.
GCCTCTGCGGCCTCAACGGACCCAACCTCGATCGCTACGAGTCTTGTCGGGTGGCCGAGCACCTGCCACATTTCTCCTGCCGCTGCGAGGCGGTCGGGGCAGGCTCGTGGGAGTTCGCCCGGCCGGCACAGCCGCGGTGAGCCCCTCCGGTGGTGGCCGACAGCCTTGTCGGTGGTCGCCCCCCGGTGCCCTCTGCTGCCGATCGATCCAACCATGGCTGAACTGATCCGCACGTGCGGCCGTCTCGGCCAGTTCGCCGGGCTGACGCTTCCGGCCCTGGCGATCGTCCTCGAACTCCAGCACGCCATCTCCCTCGGGCAGATGCTCGTCATGCTCTTGGCGAGCGTCTGCTGCTTCTGGATCGGACGCCTCCTCGAGGCCTACGCCCCTTCCTGATCGTGCCGCGACCTCGCCGCCCCCTGTCCAAGTATCCAAGTCTCCAAGTCAAGGAGCGCCCCCCGCCGTGTTGTCCCCGCTGCTCTTCACCCCGATCTATCGCCGCTACTTGTGGGGTGGTCGCCGCTTCGCGTCGCTCCTCGGTCGTGACCTTCCTGCCGGTGAGGACTTCGCCGAGTCTTGGGAAGTGGTCGACCGGCGGGATGACCAGAGTGTCGTCGCCACCGGGCCGCTTGCCGGCCGCACCCTCGGCGATCTCGTGACGCACCACGGGCGGGCCCTTCTCGGCAGGCACGACGGGCTGACGTCATTTCCGCTGCTGTTCAAGTTCCTCGACGCTTGCCGCGATCTCTCCGTCCAAGTCCACCCCGACGACGACCGTGCCGCGCGGCTCGCCCCCCCCGACAAGGGCAAGACCGAGGCCTGGTATGTGATCGACGCGGCGCCGGGAAGCCGGCTCTGGGCGGGCCTGAAAGCTGGAGTCGATCGTGAATCGCTCGCCGCCGCCCTCCGTGAAGGCCGCTGCGAGGAGGTCCTCCATGTCGTCGAGCCGAAGGCCGGCGACTGCATCTTCATTCCGGCCGGGACGGTGCATGCCATCGGCGCGGGACTTGTCGTTGCCGAGATCCAGCAGTCGAGCGACGTCACCTACCGGCTCCACGACTGGAACCGCACCGGGTCCGACGGCAAGCCGCGGCCGCTCCATCTCGAGGCGGGCCTCGAGGCCGTCTCCCGCTTCGGGCCGGTCGATCCAACACCCCTCGCCCCCCTCGCCTCGACCTCCTCTCCCGAGGTGCATCGGCTGGCGACCTGCGATTACTTCGTTTTCGACGAGGTCACCCCTGGCGCCGACTGGAGCGTGGGGGGGGATGACGCCTGCCATCTCCTCGCCATCGTGGCGGGCCGGGTGGCGCTCGACGAGGCGTGGGGGATTCCGGAATTGGGGCCGGGACAAACCGTCCTCCTTCCGGCCGAGATCGGCCCGCAGACGGTGCGGTGCG
>CAJAYZ010000265.1 GCA_903949225.1 uncultured Planctomycetaceae bacterium | reverse complement strand
GGCTACAGTGGAGACGGAAGCTCGGTCGGGGACATCGACATGCGCCCCGATGGCAAGCTCTACCAGTATCTGGGGCAGGCCAACGACACGGGCAATGTTGGCCATCTGCGGCAGATCGACACCGGAACCGGTGCTGTGCTCTCCGACGCCGGGGATGCCATCCCTGACAAGCCGGCCACACCGGCCGCTGAGGACTTCTGGAAGCTGACGAGTAACTCCGTCGACGCGATGACGATCGGCCGAACCGACGTCGCAACCTATGAGAATGCCATCTTCTATTCGGTGCGGAGTGGAGCGACGTCGTATCTCTATTGGGGGCGGACGAGCGGCAACGCGGCGTTCAACAAAGACGACCCGCCGTACAGCCAGAAGGGCGAGATCACGGGCGCCGGCATTACCGGCCTGACGACGGGTCTTCAGTTCCGCAACGATAATTCCGGCATTCTCTTCGGCGTAAGCGCCGGCGGGCAGTTTTACACCGTCGCTGCCGGTAGCGGAGATGCAACACTCTTGGCGGATTTTGCGCCGGACTTTGCCGCGCTCGGTGACGGCACGACCGGCTTTCAGGGTCTTGCAGCGGCGCCGTTGAATCTCGAGGGCGGCCGATATGCCGGCATGTTCTTCGCGATCACAAACACCGGTCGCTTGGTGTGCATCGACGTCGCCAACAGCAGGCTGCTGGAGAACGTTTTCGATAACAACGGCGACGGCGCTCCAGAGGCGTCGATCTCCAACGCCATCGTCGGGGGCGCTACTGGGCTCGCCTTCTCGCCGCTCGACGTCAACCTCTGGCATCCGACGAAGACCCGTGGCGCCGATGTCGGTCACGGCATCAACGCCGCCCCGGACAATTCGCGGAACGGCAGTGATCTCAAGGCGGGGGACGTCAGTATGTACTTCGGCCTCGAGGAGTACGTCTCAACTCCCAATACGTACGCCGAGTTCAATCCCAACTCCGTCAACGGCCAGTACGGAGTCAGCGGGAATGGGGCCTACAACTGGCACCAGGAACTCTCGGCCAACACCGAGATGGGCAACAACTACAATCTCCCCGGTGGTGCCCAGGGGAGCCTCGTCACCAACGCCTTCAGCCTCGCTGGCTACGCCCTCACCGACAAGCCGGCGCTCTACTTCAACTACTTCCTCGACACGCAAAACGCCCAGGGCGACCGAGACAACAACACGATGCGCGATAGCGCGCGGGTGTTCATCTCGGTCGACAACGGCCTGACGTGGGAAGTGATCGCGACCAACAACGGCGTGAAGTCGGCGCTCGACGACGTGAATGCCGAACTCCCCAACACGCTCACGGCCTCGTCGGCGGCGGGCACGTCGAGCAATCAGTCGGTGCAGGAGCTGTTTGATTCCACCGGCAGCTGGCGGCAGGCCCGCGTCGATCTCGGCGCCTGGGCCGGAAAGTCAAACATCCAGCTCCGCTTCGATTTCAGCACGGCCGGCGAGATGGATGCAGCCGCAAAGCGGACCTCGGCCGACGAGATCAAGACGGTCGCCTCGGCAGCCGGGACGACCGTGACGCTCGACAACGTCTCCGGCCTGCGGCTCGGGATGGTCGTCACCGGCCCGGGGATCACCGGTTCGCCGACGATTCAGTCGATCACCAGTGGCACGCAGGTGACGCTCTCGAACGCCGTCACGCTTGTCGCCGGAGACAGGCTCAACTTCTACGACATTGCGAACCGGGATCTCAACGACATCGACGGCCTTGCCGGAACCGATGGCG
>CAJAYZ010000264.1 GCA_903949225.1 uncultured Planctomycetaceae bacterium | reverse complement strand
CGCTCGCAGAGGAGGTGGATGAGATCTTCCAGCGGCAGCTGCCGGCCGGCGAGCGAGAGCCGCTCGAGGGCGTTGTTGATCGCCGACTCGTGGATCTGCACCGAGAGCATCGAGCCGTTTGGGGCACGCGGCCGCGGCGTGTGGGCTGCCAGTTGGTCGTCGCCGGCCAGTCGCAGTCTCGCCATGGCGATGCCATCCTGGGTCTCGAGCGACACGGGGGTCGGCTCGAGCCCCAGCTTCACCAGCGGCCCCCATGCCTGGGTGCGAAGCTTTTCCGCGGCGGCGAGGAGTTGCGGTTCGACTTGCTGGTCGACCTCCCGGCAAGCGCGGGCAACGATCTTGTCGATCACTTCCCGATTGGCCTCGGGGAGATGCTCGTCATGCTGGTTGCGGGCGATGTTCCGGACGAGCGACCGCATGATCGGCACGCCGTCGAAGCTCGTCTGGATATCCGCCAACTGCGAACGGGACGATGCCGAGCCGGTGGCCTGGCCGAGGCGGAGGCCCGTTCCTCCCACGCTCACCGGCTTGCGGACGGTGAACGACGAGGAGCCGCGTGACGTCAGCGCGACAGGGCCCGACTCGGTGACCGTTCGGGAGGCGACGTCGCCGCGGACTTCGAGCACCAGTGAGATCCCGCGGGCATCGGGACTGAAGCGAACAGCGGTCGATTGTTCGACCCGACTCGTGCCGCGCACCTGCCGGCCGAGGACGGTGTCGTCAACCGGCGCCGTCGTCACCCTGGCCGGAGGCATCACCCGTTCCAAGAACTTCTGGTGAACGGCGACGCGGACATTCGCCGCCGAGTAGTGATCCCGGACGGTGGTGGCAAAATCGACGAGGCTGGTGATTCCACTTTCGGCCAGAGCGTCGATCGACTCGACGGCCAGCGCACCCTCGGCCGGGGTCGGACCCGATTCGTAGCGCTCGAGGGTCGCTAGGAGGGCTTCGACCGTGGCGCGGTGGGCGCCAGTCGATTCGGACTCAGCGGGGGGAGCGGGCTCGGTCGCATCGGCGGGGGTGATCATCGCGGTGGCCGCACCCTGCCAGACCAGCGTGCGCCGCTGTGTGGCGAGCGTGGCCCGGCGGATGGCTGCGGCAGCGGTGGGGTCGTCGGTGGTCAGAGCGATCTTCAGTCCATCCTCCACGAGAAGGGCGAGCTGCTCGAGTGGGGGAGTGGCAGCCGGATCGGCCGGGCCCGTGGTGGCGATGACGGCCCGCACTTCCGCCGTCGTCTTCTCCCCCCATGAGGAAGCAGGGCCATCGGCTTTTGCGAGCTGCTCGAGTTGCTTGAGCAGAGTCGTCGGCACGGGCCACCCCCCTGCGGATGTCGCCGCGCCCTGGCCGGCGGGCGACTTGTCCTCCTTGGAAGGGCCGCGATCGCGCGCCAGCAGACGCTCTCCCGCGCGGAGTCGATCGAGGAGACGGGTGCCGGGTGGGGGGACGCTTGCCTGCCTTTGGGGAAAGGGGACGACGCCGGCACGCGAGGCTCGGAGGTCGTCCAGCGAATCACGGAGCCATTCGGCGACCGGCCCACGCCGTGTCCCCGACTGGGGATCGAGCTGCGGGACGACGGCCGACGCTCCTTCGGCGCATTCGATCGAGTCGCTGTCGGGGCCGCGTTCGCCTGAAGAAACCCCACGCGACTCGGTTGCCGGGCCGAACTCCAGCAGGGGCACGACGCGGCCGGCCGGGCCCTCGTCAGACGCGCCGTCATACTGGACGAGCGAAACGGTGGGGGCGGACATGCTCCCGGCGGTGGGGCGGATCGGGGCCGCATCGAAGGCTTCGACCGGGAGCCTGGAGGGGGAGGAAGGCGCCGCCGAGGACGTGGGGGCCTCTTCCACCGGGGAGGCGATGAGCACGGCCACACGGCCGGCGATCGGCTCAGCCACGCGAGCGCGGGCCTGGCGATCCTGCTGCCAGGAGGGGACGTGGCGCCCTGTGGCGGCGCGACGTCCCGGGCGGACTTCCAAGGAAGGCTGGGGCCTCGATGGTGCACGGCCTTCGGCAGCCTCTGCCTGGGCATCGATGCCTGCCCGAAGGGCCATCCGCCTGGGAAAGGACGAAGGGCTGTCGACGCCGGGACGGAGGCTCGAATGGAGGGCATGCCCGACCAGCCCGAGGCCTGAAGAGGCCACAAGGCTGGCCAGAAAAGCCACCGCGACGATCCTGCCCCCTGCCTGCTGCGACATGCCGACTCACGTCCCCGCGAGGGGAGTTATTTGGAGCGGTCGGAGCGGATTGGGCAGGACAGTCCCGCCGCATTTCTCCGTCTCCTGACGTTGACCTCAACGTCAGATCGACAGGCGCGGAGGGAAAAATCGATTCGGTCAGAACAACACCGTCACATCCCGCACGGCACGCATCTTTGCCAGCCTGCCTGACTTGCCAGAAGGGGCGTTGCGGACGCGACAGCAGGCCGGCTCGCCGGTCAGGCTCGGTGAGGGCGCGAGGCCGGGGGG
>CAJAYZ010000263.1 GCA_903949225.1 uncultured Planctomycetaceae bacterium | reverse complement strand
GATCATCCCCCTCCCCGGCCACGCCGACGAGACCACGCCGCGACCCCCCAACGTGATCGTGATCCTCGTCGACGATCTCGGCGCTTTCGACCTCGGCTGTCAGGGGAGCGGTTTTTACAAGACGCCCCACATCGATCGGCTCGCGGCCGCCGGGATCCGCTTCACGGCAGGCTACGCCGCCTGCACGGTCTGCTCGCCGACTCGTGCAGCGCTCCTGACCGGGCAGACCCCGGCCCGGCTCCACCTCACCGACTGGATCGCCGGCCATGAGAACCCACAAGCGCCCCTGAGGATCCCCGATTGGCAAAAACTGCTGCCGCTGGAAGCGGTGACGGTGGCGGAGCGATTGCGGGGGGCGGGCTATGCCACGGCGTCGATCGGTAAGTGGCATCTCGGCGGCGTCGACCATGGCCCCGAGCAGCAGGGCTTCGACATCAACCTCGCCGGCACCGACCGCGGTCAGCCACCGAGCTACTTCTCCCCCTATAAGATCCCCACGCTCACCGATGGCCCCGCCGGCGAATCCCTCACCGACCGGCTGACGGGAGAGGCGGTGGCCTTCATCGAGACCAACCGCGACCATCCCTTCTTTCTTTATCTTCCCCACTTCGGCGTCCACACCCCGCTCCAGGCCAAGCTCGACGTCGAGGCGACGTATGTCGCTGCCGGCGGCCTCCCCGATGCGGCGTCCCGCGCCGGCAAGCCGATCGGGGGCGAGAAGGGGTTTGGGCAGACCAACGCCACGTATGCCGCAATGGTGGAGAGCATCGACGACTCGGTCGGCCAGATCGTCGAGGCACTCGACAGGCTCGCGCTTCGCGACTCGACGGCGATCATCTTCACCAGCGACAACGGCGGTCTCCTCCCGGTCACCGACAACCGTCCCCTCCGCGCCGGCAAGGGATCGGCCTGGGAAGGGGGCGTGCGGGTGCCGTTCATCGTCTCGTGGCCCGGCCTGACGGCACCAGGCACGACGAGCGACGAGCCGGTGATCACGATGGACATCCCGGCGACGATCCTCGATCTGACGGGCGTCGGCGGCGAGCCGAGAGCGCCGCTTGACGGCGCGACCCTAGCGCCGCTCGACGGCGCGAGCCTGGCGCCGCTCTTCCGTGGCGGCTCCCTCGATCGCCACGCGATCCACTGGCACTATCCCCACTACCATCCCGGTGGCGCCACGCCCCACTCAGCGATCCGTGCGGCCGATTGGCGGCTCGTCCACTTTTACGAGGATGGCCACGACGAGCTCTACAACCTCCGCGACGATCCCGGAGAACAGACCGACCGGGCAGCGGCCGAGCCCGCGCGGGCGGCGGGGATGCGCCGGGAGCTCGACGCCTGGCTCGAAGAGGTCGGCGCGCAGTTCCCGACCCCGAACACTGGGCCGTGAAGCCTTCGAGGAGCGCGACGAAAGACCGCGTCCGCGGGATTCTCAGATCAACTCGGCGATCGGCTCGCGGTGGTCGAGGAGATACTGCGGCCGGCCGGCGTGGTCGGGGATCGTCGTCGTGGCGACGTCGATGCCGAGCCGGTGGTAAAGCGTGGCGAAGACGTCCTGATAATGGACGGGGCGATCCTGCGGCACCTCGCCGAGCCGGTTCGTCGAGCCGATCACTTGCCCGGTCCGCATCCCGCCGCCGGCGAGGAGGCAGCAGGAGGCCTGCGGCCAGTGGTCGCGGCCGGCATCCTTGTTGATCCGCGGCGTCCGGCCAAACTCCCCCCAGGCGACAACGCTCACGTCCTTGTCGAGGCCACGGTCGTGGAGATCGCCGACGAGCGCCGTGATCGCCTGATCGAAGCGGGCGAGCTGATCGGGGAGTCGGACGAAGTTGGAATGGTGGCGGTCCCAGCTGCCAAACGAGAGCGTCACGCACCGCACCCCCGCCTCGACGAGGCGCCGGGCGACGAGGAATTGATCCATCCAATGCGGCCCGGCATCCTCGCCGAAGGCCGGGTCGGCCGAGCCGCGGCCGTAGCGATCGCGCGTGGCGGCGTCTTCCCGTTCCACGGCGAGCGCCTCGACGAACCGGCTCGAGGTCAGCACATCAAACGCCTTCGCGGCGTAGGCATCGTGGCCGGCGGTGGCGGAAGCGTCGCGCCAGCGGCGGAAGCGGTCGATCCCCTCGACGAGCCCGCGGCGGTCGCCGAGCTTGTCGAGCGTGACGCCCGAGAGCCGCATGCTCGCAAGCCCCTCGTCGTCGGGCTGGCAGGGAGCGTGAGCGGCGCCGAGAAAGCCGGGCAGCCCGGGATTGCCGTAGGGAGCGTGGCGGGTCTTGATGGTGAGGCCAACAAACGGCGGCACGGCCCGGTCGACGGGACCCTCGAGGCGCGAGAGGGAGGCACCGAGCGACGGATGGCCATCCTGCCTGCCGCGCGGGCCGATCGGATAGCCCGACAGGCAGAGATCGGAGCAGTGCTGATCGAGGCCGCCGTGAAGCGAGCGGATGATGGCGAACTTCTCCATCATTCCCGCCAGCCGCGGGAGATGCTCGCAGATCTCGATCCCCGGCACGCTCGTGGCGATCGGCCGACAGCTCCCGCGGATCTCGGCCGGCGCCTCCATCTTCAAGTCGACCATGTCTTGGTGCGACGGGCCCCCAGGGAGATAGACCATGATCACGGCCTTGTGGCCGAGGCCCCCGGACACGGACGTGCTTCGGGCCCCGGTCGCCTCGGCGGCGAGGAGCCGCGACATCGACAGCCCGCCGAGGGCGAGCCCGCCGATCTTCATGGCATGGCGGCGCGACCGGCGCCGCCCGCCGTCGCAAAATCCCTCGATCGGCCGGCCGGGGATGGTGAGAACGGGATCAGTCACGGGGCTCTCCTCGGCGGGATCATGGGGGAAGGCTCATTTTTACCCGCCGGATGCGGGGGATGCGAAGGGCGATCGGCAGGCGCCTGGTTCGGTGTACGATTCATGCTCTGAAAACCCCGGAGCGACGTGTGTCATGCCTCTCTATGAATATGTCTGTCGAAAGTGTGACAAGAGCTTTGAACTGCTTGTCCGCGGCGACGACACCCCACAGTGCCCCCATTGCCACAGCCGGAAGCTCGACAAGCTGTTGAGCGTCGTCTCCGGGCATGTCGCCGGCGGCAAGGGCGCCTCGGCTCCCGATCCCGGCGGCTGCGGCAAGCCGCAGTGCGGCATGGGAGGCTGCGGGGGGATGATGGGATGATCGCGCGTCTGCTTTCTCTTTCGATCCTCGCCAGTATCGTCGCGGCCGTCGCGGCGGCTCCGCTTGCCGCCGCCGAACTGCGGGCCGGCACGGCGGTGGTCGACGTTACCGATCCCGGCGCCGAGAAGGTGCACGATCCGGCGCTTGCGAAGGTACTCCTCCTCGAGCAGGAGGGGCGTCGCGGGGTGCTCGTCACGATCGACGTCGTCGCCATCGGCGGGATCGGCCCGATCGGCGACCAGTTTCTAACCGAGCTTCGTGAGCGCCTCGCCCGCGAGCATTCGATTCCCCCCGAGGCCGTGATCGTCAACGCCAGCCACTGCCATGCGGCCGTCTGCGCCGACGTCGCCGACCGAGTCGTGGCGGCAGTCGCGGAGGCGAAACAACGCCTCGTGCCGGTGAAGGCGGGCACGGGCACGGCGCGCGAAGCGCGAATCAGCGAGAACCGGCGCGTCGATCTCGTCGACGGTTCGCAGGCCGACATGCGCCGGGCCTATTCACTGCCGGCCGATGACGCGATCGCCGCCATCGCCCCGATCGACCCCCAGGTGGGGCTTCTCGAGCTCGATCGCCTCGATGGCTCACCGCTCGCGGTCGTCTACCTCTTCGCCTGTCATCCGATCATGAATCCGCCGCGCCGTGGCACGTCGGCCGATTTTCCTGCCGTCGCCTCGCGGGTCGTCGAGGAGGCGCTCGGAGGGGATACGGTCGCGTTCTTCGTCCAGGGCTGCGGCGGCGACATCAATCCCGTCCGCTACAAGGAGGTCGACCGGCCGGCCGATGCCGAGCCGCTCGGCAGCATGCTCGGCGGCACGGTGCTCGCGGGGCTTGCGCGGATCGAGACGACGGCCGACGCGCCGCTGTTGCTCGCAAGCGAGCTTGTTCACCTC
>CAJAYZ010000262.1 GCA_903949225.1 uncultured Planctomycetaceae bacterium | reverse complement strand
TGGAGACGAGTCGGGCAGCGAGCGTCGCGCCGGCAGGTGGGGCGACGCTGTGATCGATCCCCACGGCGTGGGTCAAGGGGAGCCAGAAGACGCTGAAGCCATACGCCATCCCAATGCACAGATGGATACACAGCGCTGCCGGCGGCACGAGCCAGCGGTTGAATCCGGGCGGAGCGACCGTTCGCGATCTGTCGAGCAGTCCAGGCATCGGCTCCCCTTCTTCAGCGGCTGTCGGATTCAGGGCACCCCTTGCCAGCCGGCCGCAGCCGCCACCAGCCGGCGAGCAAGCTTCCCAGGCACGAATGGACGACGCTCGAAATGGCGCACGGGACGGCCGCGAGGGGATCGGCAGGAAAGTGACGCTGGGCGAGAACGACGCCCAGGCCAGAGTTTTGCATCCCCACCTCGATCGAGATCGTCCGGGCGATCATCGCGTCGTAGCCAAAGAGGCGGGCCCAGAGATACCCGACGCCGAAGCCGAACCCATGCAGGAGGAGCACGGCACCGAGGAGCCTGGGCCCGGCGGAACGGACGGCGGCGGCGTTCTGGCCGATGATGCTCGCACACACAAGCGCGATCGTGATCACGCTCACCAGCGGCGCGATCGGGAGAACGCGACGCACGACCCCCGGTAGCCAGCGGTTGACCGCCATCCCGGCGACGACCGGCAGGACGACGACCTGAAGCGTAGAGAGAAACAGCCCGAAGGCATCGACCTCGACGAGCCGGCCGGCGAGGAGCTTCGTGAGCAGCGGCGTGAGGATCACCGCCGCGAGCGTCGTGCAGGTCGTCATGATCACGGAGAGCGCGACGTCGGCCCGGGCCAGATACGTGACGACGTTCGATGCGGTGCCTCCGGGGCAACAAGCCACGAGGATCAATCCGACAGCGAACGGCGTGTCGAGATCGAGGAGCGTCGCCACGCTCCACCCGGCGAGTGGCATGATGAGGAACTGGCCGACAAACCCGGCCACGACAGCGCCTGGCCGCGAGGCGACGCGGCGGAAGTCGTCGATCGAGAGCGTCAGCCCCATGCCGAGCATGATCACGGCGAGCCCGACGACAATCGCGTTGCCGCGAAACCAGGTGAACAGTTCCGGCTGCACAAGTGCCAGGCCGCAGGCGACGAGCACCCAGACGGGAAAGGCATTGGCCAGGCTGTCGAGGAGTTTCATCGGCGTTGCCCCCCCGACGCCACATGGGCAAGAAAAAGAAAGTGGGAGCTTCCCCCGCGCGCCTTGGCATGCGGCCGAACCCGTTCCACCGCAACTTCGAAGCCGCTCGCCTCGAGCAGCTCGACAAACGCCGGGTCGTCATGGGCCGACCAGTAGGCCGCGCAGCCACCCGGCCCGAGCGCCCGCCGCACCTGCCCGACGCCGGTGGCCTGGTAGAGACGGTCGTTGCCGCGGGCCGTCAGGGCGCTGGTGCCATTGTCGACATCGAGAATCACAGCGTCGTACCGACCGGCCTCCTCGCGGAGACACTCGGCGACATCCCCCTGAAAAATTGTCACTCTTTCGTCGGCGAGGCAGTCGGCCCCGAGCCCGAGGGCCGGGTCGCGATTCCAACGGACGACGGCCGGGATGAGCTCCGCCACGGTGACCTGCCCGTCATCGGGAAGCATCCGCAGCACGGCCCGGAGCGTGAAGCTCATGCCCAGCCCACCGATGAGCACCCGCGGGGCCCGCACAGCCGCGAGCCCCTCGCAGGCGAGTTCGCCGAGCCGCTCCTCGGAATGGTGCTGCCGGGTCGACATCAGCTCGATCCCACCGACGCGAATGATCCGGTCGGTGTCATGGGAGAAAAGCGAGAGCGGCTTGCCATCGGGCGTCGTGGCGGTGTCGAGAAGCGTCGTCTTCTTCACTGGGGCGTTCGGGGCGTGCGCCCTCTCCTCGGTCGTGTGGGGTTACGCGGCGTGGTGTGCTTGGCCTTTGGTGACACAGGTCGCTCGGCCAACAGCGCGAGCTTTTTGGGGCGCGGAAGCCGCTTGATGGCCGCTTCGCGCTTCAAAGCCGAGCTGTGGGTGAAGCCCAGCTCTTCGTGGACGAGCTTCACCGGCAGCCGACTCCGCGTGTAGCGCGACGCGGTGCCGGCATTGTGGGCGGCGAGGCGGCGGTCGAGATCGGTGGTGATCCCGGTGTAGAGCGAGCCGTCGCGGCAGCGCACGAGATAGACCGTCCAGGTCGATGCCACAACAGCGGTCCCAGGGTCAGTCCAACGCATCGCTCGGGCGCCATGGGGAAAGAGTCTAACCACCCCCAGAGGGAACGGTGGCAGGACCGGCCCGGCCCGGCGTATCCTTGGGGCCTGGGGATCGTGGCCGGAGGTCGTGGGGAGAGAAGCGATGCTGACGACGCGACGATCGGGACGAACGGGGAGGGGATTGATGCCCCTCCTCATGATCCTCCCTCTCCTTGGGCTTGCGGCCTTCACTCCGATGGCGGCTCGCGCGGCTGACGACGCCCCGGCCACGTCCTTCCGCGCCGGCTTTGCCGAAGTTGACGTCAGCCCCAAGGTGGGGGACGAGGCGCCAGGGGGCTATGGCAAGGCCCGGCTTACGGCTTTCCACGATGCCTGTAAGGCCCGGGCCGCGGTCTTCGACGACGGCACAGGCCCGGTGGCAATCGTCGGCCTTGACGCCCTCCTCATCCGCAAGCCGCAAGTCGTCGAGGCCCGGCGGCGGATCACGGAACGGACCGGGATCCCGGGGGAGCGGGTGATGATCGCCGCCTCACACACCCACGCTGGCGGACCGACGGGAATGATCCTCCCCGGTGAGTTCGACGGCGAGTCTGATCTCGTCCGCGAGCTCGCCTATGAGAAGACCGTCGTCGCATCCCCCGACTACCTCGAAAAAGTCGTCGAAGGGATCGCTGCCGCCGTCACCGCCGCCCACGCCGCGCGCGTCGAGGCGAAGGCCGTTGCAGGGCAGGGAAAGGCCGAAGGGGTGGCCTTCAATCGCCGCTTTCGGATGCGGAGCGGCTTGACGATGACCCACCCGGGCGTCGGCAATCCCGACATCCTCGGCCCCGCCGGGGGGATCGATCCGCAGGTCGGCGTTCTCGGCGCCTGGAACGCGGCCGGCGACTGCCTCGGCGTCGTCGTCAACTTCGCCTGCCACGCCACGACCGGCCCCCCGGGCATCTCTGCCGACTACGTCGAGCATGTCGAACGCACGATCCGTGGCGCCCTCGGCGACGGCTGCATCGTCGTCTTCACTGCAGGGATGGCCGGCGACGTGACGCAGGTCAACAACCGCAATCCCCACGCCTATCCGCAGTTCGGCAATGTCGCCGCGCGTCGCCTCGGCTCGGCGGTCGGCGCTGCCGCGGCCACGGCACTCCTCGGCCTCGAGCCCTCCGCTGCGCCGCTCCTCCCCCTCGCCGCCCGGTCGCGCACGCTCGAGATCCCGCGCCGCACTCCCAGCCCTGAGCGCGTCGCCCGTTCACTCAAGCTCGTCCAAGCTGGCCCCGAGGTGAAGGTCGACCCGACGGAATGGACGTTTGCCAAGGAGATCGTCCTCCTCGAAGCCCGTCTCAAGCGCGAGCCAGTCGCGCCGGTCGAGGTCCAGGCGATTCAAGTCGGCCCGGCGGTCTTCCTGAGCTGCCCGGCCGAATACTTCGTCGACTACGGCCTCGAGCTCAAGGCGGCCGGCCCGTTCCCCGTCACCTTCCCGGTGTCGCTCGCCAACGACTGCATCGGCTACGTGCCCACCGAAGACGCCATGGGCCCCCGTGGCGGCGGCTACGAGACGCGGCTGACAAGCTACTCAAACCTCATTCCCACAGCCGGCCGCACGATCTGCGATGCCCTCAAAGGCCTCGCCGCCGAGCTCACCCCGGGCGCTGTCCCGGTGCCCGCCCCGGCCCCGTCGTTTCAGGGGCAGCCTTGGTCGTATGGCAACCTCCCACCGGAATTGGATTGACCGTGCCCGCGCCCCGCCCCTTCATCCTCGCGATCCTCGCCGCCGTGGCGCTTTTGGGAGCCCCGCGCTCGGCCTTGCCCCAAAGCGGCGACTTCGCCGCGGCAAAGCGCGACGCCCAAGCAGCGGTGAAGTCGAACCAGCCGGGAAAGCGGCAGGGAGCCTTCGAGCGGCTCGCGGAAATCCCGACTGCGGAATCGGTCGACACGATCATCCGCCTCGGACTGAAGGCCAAGGACGAGCCGACCCGTTCCGCAGCGCGCCGCGCCTTGGCGGGACTGGCCGGAATGTCGCCGAAGACCGACGGGGAGCCTTCCCCTCCTGCGATCGATCCCGCGGCGGTCGCCGACGTCCGCAGCCATCTCCACGATCTGCTCGACCGCGAGCTGAAGGGAAAAGCCCTCCCCGGCCCGGTCGCCATCGGGTTGGCCGCAGCGCTCCTCGCCGCGGAGGATCCAGAGACCCCGGAGAGCCTGTTTGCGATCCTCGACAGCGGCAGCGTCGCCAAGGGCGGGCCGCTCTGTTGGGGGATCGCCACCGCGGCCGCCACTGATGGCGACCTTGGCGTCGCGGTCCTCCGGTCACTTTCCAAGCTGCAGTTCTTCGCTACCGACTTCTCGTTTCGGCGCGGCGTTGTCCGCGGCCTAATCAATCTCCATGGCCCCGCCGCGGTGGTGACGCTCGTCGATCTGCTCGACGCGCTCCCCGGTGAGGTCCGGGCCGACGTCGCCGGCTACCTTGCCGCGATCAGCGGAAAAAACAACGGCGTCGACGCCGATGCCTGGCGGGCCTGGTGGAATGCGGAAGGGGAGGGCTTCGAGTTTCCCCCAAGGGCACCGTTCTATCCGCCGCCAACCGTCGCTCCGGAGAATGCCGGCAATGCCTACTACGAGATCCCGGTCTATGCCGACCGGATCGTGTTCGTGATCGACACCTCGTTGAGCATGGAGGGGGAACGGATGGAGACGGCGAAGCGCGAGCTCGTCTCGGCGATCCACACCCTCGACCCTCTCGTCGCCTTCACCGTCGTCTCCTTCAGCGACGCCGCCCGCGCGTGGCAGCCGCAACTCGTCGCCGCCGGCGACGATGCGAAGCGGTCGGCCGCGGCCTATGTCAGCGCCCTTGTGGCCGCGGGGAAGACTGCGTCGTTCGACGCCCTCGACACCGCCTTCCGCTACGACGCCGAGGCGATCTTTTTTCTCTCTGACGGCAAGCCGACGGCTGGGCGAATCATCGACCCTGCCCAGATCATTCGCTTCGTCGCCGAGGCGAATAAAAACCGGCGCCTCTCGCTTCACACGATCGGGATCATGCCCGACAACGGCCTGGCCCAGTTTCTTCAGGTTCTTGCCGCCGCCAACAACGGCGCCTACCGGCACGTTGCCGACTGACCTACCACCGCATCGCCCGAGCCCGAGCCCGAGCCCTTGAACCCTTGTTTCTCGCCACGCAGTCCAATCTTCTCTTCATCCACAGACCGGTCCTCCGCAGGAGTCTTCCATGCCCCCCGTCTCCCGTCGCAGCTTCCTCCGCCACGCCACGCTCACCGGCATCACCCTCCCGCTCGCTTCGTTCACGGGCGTCGGTCGGGCAGCCGCCAACGACAAGCTTCGTCTGGCCGGAATCGGTGTCGGTGGCATGGGGGGGGCCGATCTTGCCTCCCTTTCCTCGCACCCCAATGTCGAGGTCGTGGCGCTATGCGACGTCGACTCCGGCAACCTCGCCGCCGCCGGGGAGATCCACAAAGGGGCGAAGAAGTTCGCCGACTTCCGGAAGATGTTCGACGAGTTCGCCGGCTCGATCGACGCCGTCCACGTCTCCACCCCCGACCACACCCACGCACCGGCGGCGATGACGGCCCTCAACCACGGCAAGCATGTCTACTGCCAGAAGCCTCTCACGCACGATGTCCACGAATCCCGTCAGCTCCGCGCCATCGCCGCGGCCAATCCCGCGCTCGTCACGCAGATGGGCACGCAGATCCATTCCAACACGCAGTACCGCACGGCGGTGAAGCTCGTGCAGAGCGGGATCATCGGCAAGGTTCGCGAAGCGCATTCGTGGAGCGGCAAGACCTGGGGCTACGACGGCCCGAAGCCGGCCGCCGGGCCGGTGCCTGAGAATCTCAACTGGGACTTGTGGCTCGGCACGGCAGCCGAGCGTCCCTTCTGCCCCGACCAGTACCACCCCGGCAACTGGCGACGGTGGTACGACTTCGGCGGCGGCACGATGGGGGACATGGCGATCCACATCCTTGATCCGGTCTTTAGCGCCCTCCAACTCGGCCCCGCTCGTTCGCTGCTCTCCAAGAGCTCGGCGGCGCCGGCCGAGTCGTTCGGGATGCAGAACGAGACCCGCTTCACCTTCCCGGCGGGGAAGTACACGACCGACGGTTTCGTGCTCACCTGGTATGACGGCGGGAAGATGCCCGACACGTCGATGTGGCCGCTGGATGGCGCCGATGGCAAGCGGATGGCGCTCCCCGATCAGGGCTCGATCTTCCTCGGCGAGAAGGGGGCGATTCTGCTGCCGCATGTGGCGATGCCGACGCTCCTCCCCGTCAAGGACTTCACCGACGCCAAGATCGAGGCCGCCCCGGATGGCAACCACTACCACCTCTTCGTCGACGCCTGCCTCGGCGGCGCTCCGACGACCTGTGGCTTCGACTACGCCGGTCCCCTCACCGAGACTGTCCTCCTCGGCACGCTCGCCAACCGCTTCCCCGGCGACGAGCTCCGCTGGCAGCCGGCGGCGATGACGATCCCCAACCACGACAAGGCCAACGCCCTCTTGCGCCGCCACTACCGGAAGGGGTTTGAGGTCGACAATTTGTCATGAGCCCGGTGCTGGAGCTTCAGCTTGCGGGGCTGGGCCCTGGCCACCGTGGCAGCTTGGCCCAGTGGCAGCTTCGGGGGTGGCCACGCCCTGTCGCCGGACGTCTGCTTTGGCCCTCCGGGGCCAAAGCTGCACTCGGGTGCCGGCTGCGCTTCGCCATCCATGGCTGCGCTTGCCTGCAACGCCGGCTCCCAGGGCATGGCCACCCCCTTGCCAGCGGCTTTGGTTCGGGGCAGGGGGGAGAGGGCGGCTTCTTTGCCGGCGCGTGGTGGGTGCTGAACGCTACCGCGTGCCTTTGCGTCCCACGAAGCGGTAGTAGGGGGCGCGGAGGAAGGGGACGTACGGGAGCTTCGCCATCCCCTCGTCAAGCGACACGCGCTCGAAGTGCCGGGTGAGATAGGCAAGGTGATCGGGGCTGGGGTGGACGTTGTCGGTCGAGAACCAGATCGGGATCAGCGAGCGGGTCAGCCACGAATGGCGGGTGCGCCCCTCGGAGACATACTTCCGCGACACGTGAAAATCGACGACGCCGATCGTGCCGCCGTCGCGAAGGATCGCCTTGGCCTGATCGATGGCGGCGAACCAGTCGGGGATCATTGTCAGCGAATAGGAGCAGGTGAGAAGGTCGACCGGCTCAGCGGGCTTGAACGTCGTTGCGTCGGCCACGACTGTCTCGACGTTCGTCCAGCCCCGGGCCTCGATTCTCCGGCGACATTCCTCGAGGAGCGGCTCGCAGAGATCGACGACGTAGACCTTCCGGCACTTGGAAAGCCACGGCGCGGCGTCGAGATTGGCCCCCGTCCCGCCGCCGAGATCGACCCACACGCTCCCCTCGGCCGGTGAGAGGCTGGCGAGCAATTCCCTTCGCCCCTTGAGCAACCGCTCACGGAAGCCGTCGTAGTCGGCGGCCTGCCCCTCGTAAAAACTCTTCAGCCGATCGGCATGCGTCGCCCCCTTGATCGGGGTGAAGAGCATGTGCCAAAGGACGCGGAAATCGGAGGAGATCGACATGGAGCAGCCTCAGGCGGGTCGAGAAAGGAAGCCGTCAGCGTAACGCTTCACGGCCGCGGCGGGCAGGGCCGGCCACACCGACCGGGTGCGGCGGGGCGGGGCGGCCGGGGTCACTTCCCGACGTCGAGCGCCACAAGCGTCTTATCGTCGCGGAGGTAGAGCCGGCCGCCGGCGAGGGCGGGGAGGGCGCGGACGTTGCCCGTGAAGGGGCGGGCCCGGCCGAGGATCTCTGGCTTCGCAGGCGACGCCTTCACGAGGGCCAGGGCCCCATCGTTGCGGGCCACGATCAGCTTCCCATCGGCCGCAAGGAGCGTGCCGTACCCGAATCCCTTCTCCTGCCAAGCGACTTTTCCGGTGGCCACTTCGATGCACTTCAGATCCCCCGGAGGCCCGTCCTCGCGGCCATCGAGGCAATAGGCATGCGCCCCGACGACGATCGGCGTGCAGTACTGCGAGGCGAGGGCGTCGGGGCCATCCCACACGGGCTTCACGTTCCGGCCGTCGAAGGCTGCGTAGACCGAGCCGATCCCGTACGACGCTGTCACGAAGAGATGCTCGGCGTCGGCCACGATCGGCGTGGCGGCATTCACCGTTGGCCCGCGCATCCCGAAGGGAAAGCTCCAGGCGACTTTTCCGGTGGCAGGGTCGATGAGGAGGCACTGGTAGCGCGTCACGACGAGCGCTTGAGGATTGCCGCCAACCTCGACCTCCACCGGCGAGGCGTAGCTTGCCGGCTCTGCCGTCGACATCCAGGCAGGGTCGCCTGTGTCGAGGCGAAAGGCGACAACGCCGCAATCGGCCTTCTTGCCGGCGGCCTTCGTGCCACCAACATTGACGATCACGTTTCCGGCAGCCACCAGCGGCGTGCTTCCGGCGCCGAAATAGCCCTCCTGCGCGGCAAACTCCTCGTGGGTCTTTCGCTGCCAACGTTGCTTGCCGGTGGCGGCGTCGCGGGCCGTGAGCACGCCCTGGGCGCCGTACGAGATCACGACGCCGTCATGCACCACAGGCACGCAGAGCGGACCGTCTCCCCCTCCGACCTGCGGGCGAAACGTCGTCGCCGAAGCGTCGCTCCAAAGCGTCTCGCCGGTGGCGGCATCGAGTGCCTCGAGAACCTCCTTCGTCCCCTGGCGGTGAAAGAGATACGCCCGGCCCGCCGCGACCGCCACGCCCGAGTACCCACTCCCCACCGGCTTCTTCCAGGCGACCTTCGGGCCGTCGGACGGCCAGGAATCAGCGAGGCGCTCGTCGGCGGCGGCGTGCCCGTTCCGCGCAGGCCCGAGAATCTGCGGCCAATCGCCGGCGCGGGATCGATCGGCGCTGCAAAGCAGCCCCAGGACGGCAAGCGCCATCAGGGCAGGGGTGGTTCGGCTGGCAGTCGAAACCGTATCCTGGTCACGGAGTCGGCGGGAGGGCGAACGGATCCCAGCGGAGAAGCAGTTCATGAGGTTCACCATGCATTCCCTTTCAATGCGTCTGTTCGGCGACGGCGTCGCGGGCCTGCTGCTTTTCGCCGGGTCACTCCCCGCCTCGGCCGACACCCCGTGGAACGGCTTCCGTGGACCGACCGGGGATGGAGTGTCGCACGAAACAAACCTCCCCGTCGAGTGGAACGAAGAGCAAGGCGTGGCCTGGAAGACGCCCGTGCCGGGCAAGGCCTGGTCGAGCCCGGTGATCGCCGCCGGCACCGTTTGGATGACCAATTCCACCGAAGATGGCAAGCGGCTCTCGGCCGTGGCGATCGACTGTGCCACCGGCAAACTCGTCCGCGACATCACCCTCTTCGAGTTTGCCGAGCCGGCCTTCTGTCACGCCTTCAACAGCCCCGCCTCCTGCACGCCAGTCCTCGAGGGGCAGACGCTCTACGCCCATTTCGGGAGCTCAGGCACCGCCGCGATCGACACTCAATCGGGCAAGATCCTCTGGAAGCAGGAAAGCCTCCGCTGCGATCACCACCGCGGTCCCGGGTCGTCGCCGATCATTCATGGCGATTTCTTCATCGTTCCCTTCGACGGCTTTGACGTGCAGTATGTCGTCGCCCTCGACAAGCACACGGGCGCCATTGTCTGGAAGCACGACCGCAACATCGACTACGGCACCGACGACGGCGACGCCAAAAAGGCCTACGGCACCGGGAGCGTGATCGAGGTTGATGGCCGCGAGCAGGTGATCATCCCCAGCGCCGGAGCCACGATCGCCTACGACCCTGCCACCGGCGCCGAGATCTGGCGGGTGAAGCATGGCGGGATGAATGCCTCGGCCCGGCCGCTCTACCGATCAGGGCTTGTGTATCTCAATACTGCCGCCGGCGGCATGAAGCTCCTTGCCGTCCACCCCGACGGCACCGGTGACGTCACCGGCTCGAAGATCGCCTGGACGAGCGCCCAGGGCTCGGGCACGCGGTCGAGCCAGCTCCTCCTCGGCGACCGGCTGTTCATCGTCGGCGACGCCGGCACCGCGACGGCGCTCGACGCCGCCACCGGCAAGGCCGTTTGGCAGAAGCGGCTCGGCGGGGAGTTTTCCTCCTCACCCGTCGTTGCTGACGGGAAGATCTACTGCCCCGATCAAGACGGCCAGACGACGGTCCTGTCTGCCACTGAGCCCTACGACGTCCTTGCCACCAACAAGCTCGCCGACGGCTGCATGGCCTCGCCTGCGGTCTACGACGGCGCCCTCTACCTGCGGACGAAGACGCATCTCTACAAGCTCGTCGCCGGGAAGTGATCGGCCGATCGGCCGCGGAAGCTGATCCGCGGACCACGACAATTTCTATGCGCCTCTGTTTGGCTCCGCATGAGGCGGAGTCGCCAAGCCAGGCTTCTCCCGGATTGGGGGCAAAGGCAGCTCCGGTCCGGGAACCCCAGGGGGCAAACGTCCGGCAGGAACGACGTTTTTGTCCTCCTCGTACTGCCGTGCACGCTCGAGGCTGCGGAAGCAGTCGATCGCTCGTCCACCGGCGTGGGTCAACAGGGCCGTCAGCACGGCCCCCCAGAGCACGAGCCACACCCCTCGGCGCGTGATGGCCAGCGGACCGGGAAGGAACCATGGGATGCCAGCGAACGCTGAAGCCGACGCGCCGGAGGCGAACGATGCGGCTGCGGAGGGCGCCACCGAGGGATCTTCGGGGGGCATGGTGTTCGCTCTGGATGAGGGCGGGGTGGAGCGGCCGACGCGGGCCGGTACTTTTTCCACGGTCACCTAGAAGGATGCCGTCTACCTCCCTACGATAGGCATTCCCTAGCCCGAACGGGGAGGTCCGGAGAGGAGTCTACCGTCAGCGAGGCCCGACGTGACCGAGCAGGTGCGGATTGGAGTGGGCGCGATCTTAGTCGTGCTGGCAGCGGTGGTGGCCGCGGCGGCCGAGCCGCAGCCAGCCGCGGCGCCGTCGAAGGAGGCGATCGCCCTCCTCCTGGCCGAGGAGCCGCCGTCGCTCGACACCTGGCCGGCGTGGCGCGAGCGGTACCTTCGCTGGTACTTCGATCGCTCCGGCGCCACCGACGAGATGGACGAGGCACTGCAGTCGTTCATTGGCGAGCGACTCTCGCCCGCCGGTGACGCGGTCGCTCCACCGCTCGACGCAGATCCGGTCGCCTGGAGCCTGTTGAGCACGCGGCTCTTCGGAACACCGCCGGATCACGACCGGGGCGAGGCGATCCGCCAGGCGGAGGATGCAGCCACACGTGCCGTGGAGCTCGCCCCCGACTCCGCAC
>CAJAYZ010000261.1 GCA_903949225.1 uncultured Planctomycetaceae bacterium | reverse complement strand
GTCTGCCCCTGCGGCCGCCGTGCCTGTCGCCCGCTCGCGCGTGCCTCTGGCCGCCGATCTGGCGGCAACTCGCTACCGCATCTCCGCCGTCAGCGCCATCACCACAGGCGCCGTCGGGTCGTCTCCCTTGACCAGCTCGATCCGTTCGATGACCGCGTCCTTGCCGGGATGGACGACGAGCTTTCGCATCTGCCGGCCGGCGAGATCGAAGGCATATTCGCTTTCCGGAACGTCGACGCGGCGGATGTAGTCGGCGAAGTGCCGGCCGTTGACGAGCGGATGATCCTCAGTGGTGCCGTCGGCATAGACGAGGCGGACGATCATCGAGGTCGATTCCTCGCGGGTCGCCGGCCAGCCCCAGCCGGAGATCCCGCCGAGGATGTGGATCGCCGCGGCCGGGCTCCCCAAGGGAAGCGACACGGCTTTCGGCATCTGTGGGGCGATCTTCCCCAGCGGCCCGTGGAGCATGACGGCGTTGCGGATCGTGTCTCCCTGGGGATCGACGAGCACGAACGGGACAGCTCCCACCATCTTCGGCTTCCAATCGGGGAAGACGAGGCGTTCGACCTCGCCATCCGGCTCGAAGAACATCCCCTTCGTCGTCACGACCGTGGCCGCCTTGTCGAGTGGCAGCGGGACATACTTCCCCTTGGCGGTGAGGAAGGCGAGGAGATCGGCAAATCCCTTCGGCTGGATCTGCTTCTCGAAGCCGACCGGCATGAGCGAATTGGGGGAGGGCTGGAATTCGTCAATCTCGTCGCGCTGGATCGGATGCCGCTTCCCCTCGGCGTCGACCAGCTCCACGGCTGTCCGGCTCTCGGCGGCGAGGAGCCCGGTGACAACGCGACCGTCGTCGGTGGTCACCGTCCAGGAGCGGTAATTGCCCTCGACGGAGCGGTTGGGATCGAGGATGTGGATGAGGAGCTCCTGCGGCGGATGAACCGCCATCCCGGTCAGCTCCGGCCCGACTTTCCCCCCGTCGCCGGAATGGGTGTGGCATTTGCCGCACTGCTCCTTGAAGAGCGCCTTGCCGCGCGGCACGTCGCCTCCGGCAAGGACGACGGGGAGGACTTCGTCGATCACCTTCTGGCGGTCGGCGCTCGGCAGCCCCCCCCCCTTGGCGATCACCTTTCTGGCCCGCTCGCGGACCGCGCGGTCGGGATGCTCGGTGAGCTTGCCGCGTTCCACGAGCGGCACATCGGTGACGGCGACCGAGCCCGCCTCGAGCCGATCAACGAGTTCGGCGGCCCACTCCCGGTTGGCAAGCACCGCACGGAGCGCGGCATCGCGGACGGCCGGCGTGAGCGTGGCAAGCTTGGCGAGAATGAGCCCTGCGGCCTCAGGTGCCGTCGAGCGGCCGATCGCGGCGACGATCCCAGCAGAGAGCTGCGGGCTCGATCGGCCGCCAACCCGCCCGAGGAGATTACCGACAAGGTCCGCATCGGCAGGGCGAAGCGCCACGAGCCGTTCGGCGGCCTCGATCCGTTGCGGATCCTCAGCCTCGGCCCGATCGAGATCGGCAAACAGCGCCTCGCTGATCTTCCCGACATGCGCGTCGAGCGCCCGGCTCCCGGTGTTCTGGACGAGGGTCACCAGTTGCCCCTGCGACGAGGCGGGGAGCCGGTCGACAAGCGCCACGATCGCCTCTTCGGTCGCGGCATCGAAGGTGGCAGCCTTCCCCTTCGGCCAGCCGCGCGAGAGCCCTTCGAGCGCTGCGGTGGCCGTGGCAGCATCGGCCTCGGCAAGCTTCACGAGCGTCCGGCCAACAGCCTCGGCATCTCCCTCCCGCGCCACATGCTCGGCGACCCTGCCCACGAGCGCGAGCAGCTGCGGCGACGGCAAAGCGGCATCGGCCACGAGCAGCGCCGGCAGGAGCGCCGCCGGAGTGAGCCCGGCCGCCTTCGCTGGCTCCCGGTCGAGGAGCGCCGGGAGGACCCCGGCCGCCTGGACCGCCGCGGCGCTCGTGGCGGCGTCGGCAAGGATCGGGTCGGAAAGCGTCCGCGAATCCTCGAGCGCCCGGACGACAAGCTCCGCCGCGAGGTCGAGCGGCGGGCACTCCGAGAGCGCCTCGAGAACAGCCAGGCGGACGATCGCCGAGGAGTCGTCGAGGAGCTTGGCCCGGTCGATGGCGGCGACCGTCGCCGCGTCGCGTGGCAACACCTTGATCGCATTCATGCGGACGCCGGCCGACGGGTGCTTGAGCGCGCCGCGGACGGCGTCGAGGACGGCGATGTCGGCTTCGCCGAGCAGCCCCATGCCAGAGAGCGTCCAGAGGGCGTGGATCGCGCCGGGATCGAGGCCGATGGAATCAACCGTGCGGTTCTTCACGAGGGCCAGAAGCCCGGAGACGACATCGAGATCGGGCCCCAGTTGATGCGAAGAGCGATCGACGAGCGTCCGCTGGGCCCGCATCCGCCAGAAGAGATTGTCGTCGGCGAGCATCGCCACGAGCTCTTGCGACGTGGCGGCAGCGAGGTCGCGCGTCGGGGCCGCTGCGGGGGTGGCCGCAGCGCTTTCGTGGACGACGCGGAGAATCCGGCCGTGGCTCTTGTCGCGGAGCGGCGTCTCGTAGGCGTTCCCCTTGCCGTTCTCGAAGCCTGCCGGCGTGGGGTTGTGCTGGACGATGTAGTTGTACCAATCGACCACCCACACCTGGCCGTCAGGGCCCACCTCGGCGGCGATCGGCGCCGTCCATTCGTCGTCGCTGGCGAGGAGATCCCAGGCCATCCGGCTCGAGAAGCCGGCGCCGCGGGGGGTGAGTTCGAAGGTAGAGACGATGTGGCCGGTCGGCTCGCAGACGAAGGCGGTGCGATTCCAGTATTCGCGGGGGTAGGCCCGGGCCGTGTAGAGCCGGTGGCCGGCGGCGGCGGTGAACTTCCCGAAATGGTCGACCTGCCGAACCGGGGCATCGCTGCCGTCGAGTCGCTTGGCGATCTCCATCATCGGGCTGCCGGCAATCCCGCCGAGGGTCGTGGCGCTCCAGCCGCGGACGCGCTCGTAAACCCGATTGGCAAGCGCCATGTGTTCGCTGGGATTGCCGTTGGCAGTCGAGCCGAAGACGAGGCCCTCTTCCGAGAAACCAAAACCCCAGGAATTGTTGTTCGTGCTG
>CAJAYZ010000260.1 GCA_903949225.1 uncultured Planctomycetaceae bacterium | reverse complement strand
GATCTCTCTCGCCGTGCGTGACGCCACCGCGGATCCCGGCGCCGCAGAGCCAGTTGGTGAACACGAAGGGATTGTGATCGCGGCCCCGTCCCGCCTGGGAACTCGGCATCCGCCCGAACTCGGTTGTCCAGAGTACGAGCGTGTCATCGAGCATGCCGCGCTGGTCGAGATCCTTGATGAGGGCGGCGGCGCCATGGGCCATGCCGCGGGCGAGCGGCCCGTGATCACGTTCGACGTCCTCGTGGGAATCCCAGTTGCGGCGCGGGAAGCCGTTGTCGTTGCCACTCCAGACTTGTACGAAGCGGACGCCGCGCTCGAGGAGGCGGCGGGCGGTGAGGCACTTGAGACCGAAGTGGTGGGTCTCCTCCGGGGCGTTGATCTCGGTCGGCCAGTCGGACTTGCCTGGCTCTACGCCGTACATCCGCAGGACGTGCTCCGGCTCGTCGGCCAGTGACAGCGCTTCAGGGGCCGCCAGCTGCATCCGGGCCGCCAATTCATACGTGCGGATCCGGGCCTCGAGGCGACTGTCGCCTTCTCGGCGGTCGAGGTGGGCCCGATTGAGGCGCGCGAGCGCGCGCCTGGTGGCGGCGTCGGAGTCAGTCGTGAGCCACTGGGCCGATGCGTGGGGATGGAGATCGGCGATCGGCTCGGCAGCCCCGGGCTGAACGACCGTGCCGCTGTACTGCGCCGGGAGGAAGCCGGCGTCCCAGTTCTTCACGCCGTTGGAGCCGTAGCCCCGGTGATCGGGGAGGACGACGAACGTGGGGAGGTTGTCATTGAGCGAGCCGAGCGCGTAGCCGACCCAACAGCCGGCGCCTGGAAACCCGGGGAGAACGAATCCGGTTGACTGAAGGAGTGTCGCCGCGGAATGAACCCCCGACGTGCTCACCATGTTGTGGATGAAGGCCATCCGGTCGACGACATCACCGAGCGGCGCGACGGCGTCGGAGAGCATCTTGCCGCACTCCCCGTGGGCCTTGAAGTCCCACACCGGTTTGAGCCACGGCCCCAGGCCGTTTTGAAAGGCCTCGACCGGCTCGCCGAAGTCGCTCTCCTCGCCGTGCCGCTTCACGAGCTCCGGCTTGTGGTCCCAGAGATCGATGTGGCTGGCGGCACCGGCCATGAACAGCTGCACGACCCGCTTCGCCTTGACAGGGAAAACGAGGGCCGGATGCGCGGGCCCGGTCGTTGTCGCCTCACCGGCGAGGAGCGACGAGAGGGCCATTCCCCCGAGGCCACCGGCGGCGGTGGAGAGCCAGCCGCGGCGGGAGAAGGCCGATTCGTCGCGGTGTGGAAATGCCGAGCCAGTGTGAAATGGAGATGTCATGGGGGCTCCGGGGGCTGCCGGTCGGAACGGGCAGCCGAATCATCCAATCAGTCGATGAACGTGAACTCGTTGAGATTGACGAGCGTCCGGCAGACGGCGGGGAGGCCGTGGGCGCGGAGCAACTCGAGCAGCACCGTCGATTCCTCGTCGGTCGGCGCCCGGCCGAAGGCGAGGCGCAAGGCCCGATCGACCTGCGCTTGGGGATCATCTCCTGCCTCGCGGGCCACCCGTGCGGCAAACTCCACGGCTTGCGTGGTCATGAAGCCATTGTTGAGCAGGGCGAGAGCCTGGATCGCCGAGAGGCTCTCGTTGCGCTTCTCGACCCGCATCGACGGATCGGCGCAGTCGAGGCTCGTCATGAAGGGCTGCGTCTGACTGCGAACAATGAAGCGGTAGATGCTCCGCCGCCAGGTCGAACGGTCGGCCGGATCGGCGAGGTCGTAGCGGTAGTGGGGGGAGTGTTCCGGGTGCTCGATGCGGAAGTCTTGCCAGCCAGGGCCGCCTGCCGTGGGGTCGAGCGTGCCGGCAGTGACGAGGACTGCGTCGCGAATCGCCTCGGCTTCGAGCCTCCGTCGGTTCTGCCGCCAGAGCAACGCGTTGCCGCTATCGACGGCCGTCATGGCCGGATCGTCATCGGCGCGCTGTCGCCACGTGGCACTTCTGACGATGAGGCGATGGAGATTTTTGAGCGAGCCGCCCTGATCGCGGAACTCGGCTGCCAGCCAGTCGAGGAGGGCCGCGTGGCTCGGCGGGGAGCCCATCCGGCCGAAATCACTCGGGGTGTCGACGATGCCGCGGCCGAAATGGTAGAGCCAGGCGCGGTTGACGGCGCTCCGCCAGGTGAGCGGGTTTTCGGGCGAGACGAGCCACTCGGCCAGTGCCTTGCGGCGGGCCCCTTCCGGGGCACCGGCGGGAAGCTCGAACCGGGCCGGGAGCATCGCGAGTGCCGAAAGCGCTCCGGGGCCGACCTCGCGGCCCGGCGTACTGACATTGCCTCGGGCAAGGAGATGGATCGGGCGGGGCACGCCGCCACGCTGCGTCGCCGTCACCGTGTAGAGCGGCCGCAGCGCCGGCAGGGCCTCACGCTCGCGATTGAGGGTCGCAAGGTCCTCTTCGATCGCCCGGAGCCCGTCGGTCACCTCGGCCGGCACCTTCGCCAGAAGCTCGTCGCGCTCTCGGCGGAGGGCAGGCGCGTCAGCGCCCGGGGCCGGAAAGGCGCCGTCGACGAGATTCGCCCGCTGCCAGCGCGGTGGAGCCTCGATCGAATCGAGGGAGGAGACTGTGGCGCCGCGGGCAACGTTCGTGCCGTCGGCATCGAGAATGTCGAGCTCGGCGATCGCGGCAATGAAGTCGTTCTGCCGCGGGGCAAGTCGCGTGGCGGTGACGCGGACGTGACGAACGGCCCCGACCGCTCCGCTGTCGACGGTGAACGCCTGCGGTGTCGTGCCTGGATTGGGAAGCTCGTCGGCGCCAGAGTCGGCGAGAGGGATGACGTTGGTCGCGAACGTCGGGTCGTTCGAACCCTCGATCCGAAACCGACGGGGGAATCCGAAGCCAGCCCCGATACCATTGAAATCGTCGTGGCAGGGATGGAGAACGACGCGTGTGATCGCGATCTCGCGGCCGAGATCGACCTGCACCCATTTTTCTGCGTCGGCCGCCGTCGGACTGCTCGCGGCGACAATTTCCGAATGCCAGCCAAAAGCGGGCGTGGCATTGCCTCCGCCGGGGGCGGCGAGGGTCTTGTCGATCTCGGCGAGGCGGGGGCCGGCGGCTTCGGCAAGCCTGGCCTCGAGGGCTTTCTTTTGGCCGTCGAGATCGGTGCGGCGGGCATCGAGGGTGGCATGGGCCCGCATCACCGCGGGATCGGGGGAATAGGTCCGCTCGGTGCGATCGAGGGCTGCGAAGACGGCCTGGAGGGCGTAGTAATCCTCCTGGGAGACGGGATCGAACTTGTGCGCATGGCACTGGGCGCACTGGATCGTGACGCTCGCGAAGGTGCCGATCGTGTTGGCGACCATGTCGTCGCGGTCGAGATGGCGGGCGATCTTGCCGTCGGTCTTCGTCTCTGGCACTTCGACATGGCCGATGAAGTCCCACGGGCCGGCGGCGAGCATGCCGGTCGCCTCGAGAGCGCCTGAATCATCGGGGCGGAGGACGTCGCCGGCAATCTGATCGGCCACGAACCGGGCCCAGGGGAGATCGGCATTGAAGGCGCCGATCACCCAGTCGCGGTAGGGCCAGGCATTGGGGCGCTGCTTGTCCTTGTCGTAGCCGTGCGTGTCGCCGTAGTGGACGACATCGAGCCAGTGCCGGGCCCAGCGCTCGCCGTAGCGGGGCGAGGCGAGCATCCGCTCGACGAGGTTTTCGTAGGCGGCCGGGTCAGCGTCGGCGACGAAGGCATCGATCTCTTCAGGTGTCGGCGGGAGGCCGAGGAGATCGAAGGAGAGGCGGCGAATGAGTGTCCGTCGGTCGGCCACGGCCGTGGGACGCATCCCTTCGGCGGCGAGCGTGGCCCGCACGAAGGCGTCGATCGGGTTGCGGTCGGGCTCGACGCCCGGAAGCGATTGAAAAGCTTCCATCGGCGCCGGGGGATCGGGGTGGCGGATCGGCTGCCAAGCCCAGTGGTCGAGGCGCGGGTCGCGGTCGGCGTTCCCTTCGGCACCGGGCCAGGGGAGGCCGTCGGCCAGCCAGGCGGAAAGGCTGGCGACCTCGTCGGCTGTGAGTGGCTCACCGGAGGGGGGCATCCGTTCATCGGCGTCGGCGGTGCGGATCCGGTCGAGGAGTTCCCCCTCGGCGCCGTTTCCGGCAATGGCGATGGGGCCGTATTCGCCCCCACGGAGGATCCCCCCACGCGAATCGAGCCTCAAGCCCCCTTCCTGCGCGTCTTCGCCATGGCATTCGACGCAGCGGGCCACGAGCAGCGCTCTGGCAGCAGCGTGGCGATCTTCGGCGGCGGAGGCCACGGCCGCAGCGAGCGAGAGCAGCAGCCCAGCGATGATCGCGAACCGGCATCGGACCGACAGCAGCAGCACCATGACTCGCCTCCGTCCCCTCAGTTTAGCCTGCGGCGGGCCGCTTCGATGAGGGGCATCAGGCCCGGGAGATTCCGCGGTCAGGAGAGGATTCCGCGGACGACATGCCCGTGGACGTCGGTGAGACGACGATTGACGCCGTTGTGATAGTAGGTGAGCTTCTCGTGGTCGATGCCGAGGAGGTGGAGAATCGTGGCGTGGAAGTCGGGGATCGTCACCTCGTCCTCGACCACGCCGTAGCCGACGTCGTCGGTCGCGCCGTGATGGTGGCCCCCCTTGACGCCGGCCCCGGCGAGGAAGCAAGTGAAAGCCTTGGGGTGGTGGTCACGGCCGGTGGCGCCGATGCCTTGGGTCACCGGACTGCGGCCGAACTCCGTCGACCAGACGACGAGCGTGTCGTCGAGCATGCCGCGGTCTTTGAGATCCTTGATCAGCGCCGCGACGGGCCGATCCATCGTGGCGGCCTGCGTGTCGTGGTTTTCCTTCATGTTTTCGTGGCCGTCCCAGTTGATCCGCGGGCTGCCGAACGAGCCGCCATTGAACAGCTGGACGAACCGCACGCCGCGCTCGAGGAGCCGGCGGGCCATGAGGCAATTGCGGGAGAATCCCTTGTTCGTCGGATCGTCGATGCCGTACAGCTCCCGCACGGTCGCCGGCTCGTCGTCGAAGCTGGTCGCCTCGGGGATGCTCACCTGCATCCGGGCGGCGAGCTCATACGACCGCAGCCTCGCCGCGAAGTCGGTGTCGCCGGGGTGGAGCCGGGCGAAGTCGCTGTTCATGTCCCTGAGGAGCCGGAGATCGGCCACGCGGTCGGCCGGAGAGAGGCCCGCGGGCGTGCGGAGGTCGGCGATCGGATCGCCGCCATCGGTGCGGAAGGCGACTCCCTGGTGGTTGGCGGGGAGGAATCCACTGGTCCAGTTGATCGATCCGCCGGCCGGCTGGCCGCGGGGATCGGGGAGGACGACGAACGCGGGGAGGTCTTCGCTGATCGTCCCCAGACCATAGCTCAACCAGGCCCCCATGGAGGGGAAGCCGTTGAGCGTGAAGCCACTGTTCATCTGGAAGGTGGCCGGCGTGTGGTTGTTGCTCTTGGCGACCATCGAGTGAATGAAGCAGAGATCGTCAGCGCAACTGGCAAGGTGCGGCAGGAGGCTGCTGACCGACGAGCCACTCTCCCCGTGCCGGGCGAAGGGGTAGACGCTCTTCATGAGCATCCCGGGCTGGCCGAAGAAGCCGAGATTCTCCCCCTGCCCTTCGAGCGATTTGCCGTCCAATCGCTCGAGCTCCGGCTTGGGGTCGAAGGTCTCGATATGGCTGACACCGCCGCTGCAGAAGATCTGCACGACGCGCTTCGCCTTGGCGGGGAAGTGGAGGCCGAAGCCCGCGCCTGCCGGTGCCGTGCCCGATGTCTCGGCCGTCGATTCCCTGGCGAGCAGCCAGGCGAGGGCGACGCTCGCCAAACTGCCGCTGGCTCCGGAGAGGAAGTGGCGGCGGGGAACGAGCGGGGCTGGGGGAGAGGCCACGAGGCCACTGAATGGTTCAAGCCGGCCGGCCCGGAACGAGTCATTGGACATAGAGAAACTCGCTGGAATTGAGGAGGGCCCAGCAGACACTTCCCAAGCCGCGGGCTTGGGCCGCGGTGACGGCCTGATGCCGTTCTGTGTCGGTCGCTCGCCGCCCCAGGGCACGCTCGTAGGCACGGTCGATGGCGTCGGTCAGGTCGCCCCCCGCGGCCTCGAGCGAGCGCTCGGCGAGCCGGTCGGCCTGACGCTGGACGAAGCTGTTGTTCATGAGCGCAAGCGCCTGGAGCGGCGTGATCGTCTCGCCACGCGTCGGCGTCTTCACGGCGGGACTCGGGCAATCGAAGGCGTCGAGGAGCGGTTCCTTCCCCGAGTTGACATTCATCCGGTAGACGGTGCGCCGGTTGAACTCGGGATCGTCGCGGTCGACGGGGTGATAGAAGGTGGCGTTGAAGCTCGTGGTCGTGAAGGGGCGGAAGCTCGGACCCCCCATCGCGGGATTGAGTTCCCCACTCACCGCGAGCATCGCGTCGCGCACCGCCTCGGCTTCGAGTCGCCGGGGCGGATAACGCCAGAGGAGGATCGCGTCGGCATCGATTGCCGCCGCCTTCTCGTCGTGGGTCGAGGCTTGCCTGTAGGTCGAGGAGAGGAGGATGGCGCGGTGGAGGGCCTTGAGCCGCCATCCCGACCGCAGCAGTTCGCCCGCCAGCCAGTCGAGAAGTTCGGGGTGGCTCGGCCGGCCACCGTTGAGGCCGAAATCGCTCGGTGTCGCCACGAGCCCACGGCCGAAGTGGTACTGCCACACCCGGTTGGCGATCACACGGGCAGGGAGGGGATTGGCCGGAGCGGAGATCCAGGCGGCGAACCGCCTCCGCCGCTCCGCTTCGGGGGCCTCTGGTACGAGCCCCAGATCGGCGTCGACGGCGGTGATGGCCGAGAGCCCGGCCGGCGTCATGATCGCACCGGGGGATGTGACGCTCCCGCGGAGGAGCAGCGCCGTTGGCGCTGGCTCGATACGGACGCCGACATACGACACTTCAGTGGCGGCGGCGGACGCCTCGGTCTCCTTCTTGAGTTCATCGATCCGCGCCGTGGCCCGGGCGTGGCTGATCCGCTCCGCGTCGTCGAGGCAGGCGAGGATTTCCTCCTTCGGGATCGCGAAGCCCCCGGCCCGGAAGGCAGCGGCCACCTCCTCGTCGCCGAGGGCCCGGTCGTGAAGGGCGGCCTGGAGAATCTCGCCGTCGAGAAAGCCGTTGCCGGCGCCATGGTGCCGCAGACCGATGAGGACCGTCGCCGCCCCCTTCTCAAACGTCCGCAGCGCCGCCGCGGGGACATAGGAGGGGGCGTAACGCTCGCCGTTGCGGTAGAGCGTGATGCTGTTGTCGGCGCGGTAGACCGCCGCCATGTGGACCGCCTGCCCGGCCGGCGCCGTCTCCTCCGGGGCCTCGAGGTCGCGCGTCCGAGCGAAGCCGCCGCTGCCGGCGATCCATTTCCGCGGCTGCCGCTCGCCAAACACGATCGCGTCGAAATCCCGGTCAGGGGTGCTTTCGATCGAGATCGCCGCCCCTCCTCCCTGATCGAGGTCCGACAGCACGACCCAAGCCTCGAGCGTTTTTTCCCGAATGGTCTCGGGGATCGGATCACTTTCGAAGGAGGACTGGGTTGCCCGCTGGAGCCGGAGCCTTCCCCCGACGATCTCGGCTCCTCCATGGAGCTTGCCGCCGGCCGCTGCACCGCCATCCTGGAACGTCCAGCGGATCAGGGGCGCAGGGCCGGGGGGGGCTGCGGTGCGTTCCTGCGAGCGTTCCGCAGCTCTCCGGGCCCCTTCCCGTTCGAGAGCGGCGATCGTTGCCCGCTCGGCGGCAATCGCCTCGGCGCGGGCTGCTGCCTTGTGCTCGCGGGCAGCGATCTCGGCCGGGGAGGCAAACGTCCGTTCTCCGTGTTTCACCCCGTCGAAGACGGCCTTGATGCGGAAGTAGTCTTCCTGGGGCACCGGGTCGAACTTGTGGGAATGGCAGCGGGCACAGTTGAGCGTCAGGCCGAGGAACGTCTGGCCGACAACGCTGATCATGTCCTCCATCTCCTCCTCGCGCGTGATGGCACGCTGCGTGGCGTTGGCCTGGGCATTGCCAGCCCGATCCCAGGCGCCGCAGACGAGCATGCTCGTGGCGATGATGCCGTCGCTGGTCACCGGCTCGAGAACATCGCCGGCGATTTGTTCCGCCATGAAGCGGTCGTAGGGCTTGTCGTCGTTGAAGCTCTTGATGACGTAATCGCGGTAGTGCCAGGCGCGGTCGCGCGGGTGGTCGTATTCGAACCCTTCGCTCTCGGTGTAGCGGACGATGTCGAGCCAGTGCCGCCCCCAGCGTTCGCCGTAGTGGGGCGAGGCGAGGAGGTCATCGACAACGCGCTCGTAGGCGGCCTCCGAGGGATCGGCCATGAAGGCCTCGACCTGCTCGGGACTCGGAGGAAGGCCGATCAGATCGAAGAACAGCCGCCGGATGAGGGTCCGCGGATCAGCGGGGGACGAAGGGCCAAGGCCGGAAGCCCCAAGCCGTTCGAGCACCCAGGCATCGACAGGCCCCCGCGCCCACGGATCGAGCGCTGTCTCCGGGAGCGGCGCTTCCTGAATCGGCTGGAGCGACCACCAATCCCGCCCGGCCCGCTTCTCCGTGCTGAAGGCGAGCGGATCGAGTGGCTGCTCCCCCCAGGGGCTCCCGGCGTCGATCCAGGCGCGGAGGAGTGCTTTTTCTTCCGCTGGGAGCGGGTGCTCGGGGGGCATCTCGTCCCCTTCGACCCGCTGCCAGAGGAGGCTCT
>CAJAYZ010000259.1 GCA_903949225.1 uncultured Planctomycetaceae bacterium | reverse complement strand
TCGGTGAGGGCGTCGAGGCAGGAGCGGAGGTCGGTGGCGGCGGCGACACGGATCTTCGTTGGTGCCTGCGACGCCCGTTTCGGGGCCGGCCTCGTGCAGCCGCCGAGGATCGTCACACCGACGGCCACGAGGAGGGCCGCGATCACGACACGATCGCGGCGGAGCGGGCGGAAGCGATGGTTGGATGGCGCGCGGAGCATGCCTCCATCTTAGTCATCCCGATCGGGCGCCGCCGAAGGCCATGGATGCGAAAGCCCACGTTGAAGCCTGCACCGCCGGATGCGGTGCCCGCGCAGGTTGAAACCCTTGGCGTTTCAACCGGAGCGAGAGTGGACGAAGGCCATGGATGTGAAAGTCCACGATGAAGCCTGCACCGCCGGATGCGGTGCCCGCGAAGGTTGAAACCCTTGGCGTTTCAACCGGAGCGAGAGTGGGCAAAGGCCATGGATGGCTTTGCCCACGATGAAGCTAGTACCACACCCCGCCGCGGACCATGAAGGTGTTGCCGGGCTCGGCGGTCGGTGTGTCGGAGTCGTAGTACTGCACGGTGCGTCCGAAGACGTAGCCGGTCTCGAGCCGCCACGAGATCCCCAGATCGGCCGGCTTTCGTTCCCAGCCGGCGATCAGACGGTAGTCGCGGATCACGACCACCTCGTCGGCGCCGGTCGCCGACTGCATCGCCCATTGGTTGCCGCCGAACTCCGCCGCGAGATAGCTCCAATGGGCGGCGCGGGGGTGCTCGGCGAAGCGCCAGGCGAGGCGCGGACGCGGGAAGATGAGCTCGAAACGTTTGTCGTCGGCCGGGGTCCAGACGAGGCCGCCGGCCGGGAGCATGTTGACGTCGTAGCGGTCGAGGTAGATCAGGCCGGCGACGACGCGGAGATTGTCGGTCGCCTCCCAGGCACCGAAGCCATGGCCGGTGATCCGCAAGCTCTGGGAGGAGTCGTTGTGGAAGTCGCTGTACCAGCCGGGGGCGACGGCGAGATCGACGCCGAAGCGCTTGCCGATCTTGCGCAGCCAACGCGCCTGGATGTAGCCCTCGTAGAGGGTGCTGGGCAGATCGACCCCGGCCGGGGCGTCGACAAGCGTGGCGCCGAAGCCCGGCGTGATGAGGAGCGGGGAATCGACCGTCGGCGCCGGCATGCCGAGGGTTACCGACTGATCGAGGACCGTGAGCCCAAGGCCGTCGCTGCCGAGCTTGGGGAGTTCGGTGATCGTGGAGATCGCCTGCTGGAGCATCCCCGGCTTCGCCCCGGGGGGAAGCTTCCGCCCCGCCGGCGGCTCAAACTCCTGCCGCGGCTGCCCCGGCGGTGCCAAGTCGTCGAGGAGGAGGGGCTCCTGGAGATCCTGCGGATCGCCGATCGCGGCCAGGCGGACCCGACCGGGGACGAACTCCTCCACCGCCGGCAGCGGCACCGCGACGTCGATCCAGCCGGCCTCGTCGTCGATCGTCGCCGGAGGCGGAGGCGGGAGCGGAGGCGGGTCGCCGGCGGCGAACGTCGGCGCTGCCATGACAGGCATGACAAGCATGACGAGCATGAGGAGCGCGGTGAGGCACAGCAGTGTGGAGACGTGACGCTGCAAGTGAAGATCTCCGGGCGTGGGGCCCGTCAGTAGCCGAGGCCGAGGCGAATCATCCAGGTGTCGTCGAGATCCTGGATCTGTGGGGGGCCGTCGACGAAGAACAGCTGCCGGTAGAAGACGTAACCGACCTCGAGATGGCCGGTGAGGCCCTGCGGCGTCTTCG
>CAJAYZ010000258.1 GCA_903949225.1 uncultured Planctomycetaceae bacterium | reverse complement strand
CTCGACTTCGCTCTTCGTTCTCAACTGCTTCAAACCATCAAGAGCTGCTTTGACGAGATTGACGGGGTTGGTCGACCCGTGGGCCTTGGTGAGCACATCGCGGATACCGGCAGACTCACAGACCGCCCGAACCGCCGCACCGGCGATGATGCCGGTACCAGGACTGGCGGGAAGAAGAATCACCTTCGCCGTGCCGCTATTCCCCTCGACGCGGTGCGGGATTGTTCCGGCTTCGACGGGGACCTCAATGAGGTTCTTCATGCCGTCTTTGATTGCCTTTTCAACGGCCGGAGGCACTTCGTTTGCCTTGGCGTAGCCGCAACCAACCTTGCCACGGCCGTTTCCGACAACGACAAGACCAGCAAAGCTGAATCGCCGTCCACCCTTGACCACGGTGGCGCAACGCCGAACCTTGACAACCTTCTCGGCAAACTCACCGCCACGTTCACCGCCGCGATTGTCACGATCGCCGCCACGGCCCTGACTGCTACTGGTCGACACGGTCTTCGATGCTCCGGATGGTTTGGCTGGTTGACGTCTTGTCCCTTACCAGCCTCTCCCCGGTACCCAGGGAAGGCCAGATGACAGGACCGTGAAGATCAGAACTCAAGGCCGGCAGCCCGCGCCGCATCAGCCAACGCGGCAACCCTGCCATGG
Source organism: uncultured Planctomycetaceae bacterium (assembly GCA_903949225.1). GTDB lineage: Bacteria > Planctomycetota > Planctomycetia > Pirellulales > UBA1268 > QWOP01. The sequence goes on along the minus strand of CAJAYZ010000258.1, from coordinate 7,440 downwards.
TAACGGAACTCGCCTCGATCGAAGCAGACTTTCTTGACGCCGGCGGCTTGGGCCCGCTCGGCGACCGCACGACCGATCGCTTCGGCGGCCTGCTTGTTGCCCCCGAACCCGACCGCGTCGCGGATCTGCTTGTCGACCGAACTGGCAGAAGCCAACGTCCGCCCGGAGGCGTCGTCGATGATCTGGGCGTAGATATGCTTGTGCGAGCGGAACACGGCCAGACGGGGCCGTTCCGCGGTGCCGCGGATGTGCCGGCGGACACGGAAACGGCGGCGCATCCGCTGCCTGAGAATCGTGCGGGCGTGGTCCATGGAAGCTTGACTGCGGGAGGTAGTGGAAAAAAGAAGCCAGAAGGGAAAACGTATCCCGTCGTTCGATTACTTCGTGACCGCTTTGCCGGCCTTGCGACGCACCTGCTCGCCCTCGTAGCGGATGCCCTTGCCCTTGTAGGGCTCCGGCTTCCGACGCGCACGAACTTCGGCTGCGAACTGACCAACAAGATGCTTATCGATGCCCTTGACGACGATGTGCGTCTGATCGGGACAGGTGACCGTCAGGCCGGCGGGTATCGGAAGTTGGAGTTCGTTCGCGAAACCGACGCGGAGTTGCAGTGTGTTTTTCTGAATGGCGGCGATGTAACCGACGCCGACAATCTCGAGTTTTTTCTCGTATCCCTTTGAAACACCCTCGACCATATTGGCAGCGAGAGCGCGGGTGAGTCCGTGTACCGACCGAGATGTGCGGTCGTCAGCGCCGCGAGCCACCTTGAGGAGGCCGTCAGCCGGATCGACTCCGACCGTCACTGCTGGATGCACTTTGTGCTCGAGCTTCCCGAGCGGACCTTCAACCTTGAGCGTAGCGCCGTCAACGGCCACCTTAACGCCCTTGGGAATCACCACTGGAGCTTTACCGATTCGTGACATGATCTCGACCTTTCGTTGCTCTACCAGCCCGCACCCGGCATCCCGTCCCGCTCAACCCTAAAACACCCGTCCTTGATGCCCAAAAGTCTCAAGCAAAATGCCGATACTTTGAAGCCGATCAGGGTGCTGATCACCACAATTCGCAGAGCACTTCCCCACCGAGTTTCCGCTGCCTCGCCTCGCGGTCGCTGACCACGCCGCTGCTCGTCGACAGGATTGAAATCCCGAGACCGCCGAGAATCGGACGGAGTCGAATCGACCGACTGTAGACACGACGGCCAGGAGAGCTCACCCGCCGGATATGGCGGATCAGACGCTCGCCGTTCGGGCCGTACTTCAGTTCGATCTGCAACTTTGCAGCGGGCTCAGCCTCCACTTCCTTCCAGTCCCAGATGTACCCTTCACGCTTGAGTACGTCCGCCACGCCACGCTTCACCTTGGAGCTAGGAATCTCCACGGTAGCGCGTTCGACGCGCACCGCGTTGCGGATGCGGGTGAGCATGTCGGCGATGGGATCGGTCATCATGTCGAGAGAACCCTTTCGGAACTGTAAACCCTGCCAGCGAATCCTTCAGTCTTCCGCGCCCCTGCTGACCGTAGCCGCCACATCGGACGGCCACGGTAGAGACCGGTCGTCACCAACTTGCTTTCTTCACACCGGGGATATTCCCCTGATCGGCGAGCTTCCGGAAACAAATCCGGCAGAGCCCGAACTTGCGGTAAACCGCGCGAGGACGACCGCAAAGCATGCAACGCTGCACCTTGCGGGTCGAGAACTTCGGAGGCCGTTTGGCCATCGCGATCTTTGACTTGCTTGCCATAGATGATTCCAACGAAGGCCGCAGGTACGGCCGCAACTGTTCACTTCAGGAACCAAGGGTACGCCAGCGTCTGCCGACTCCCTGGCCCACTACCGACCGTCCGTGCCACTACGCCGCGGCACCCTCATCGCCATCCTTCTTCAACGGTACGCCCATCGCACGGAGAAACTGCCTTGCCTCGTCGTCGTTCTTGGCCGACGTGACGAGCGTGATGTTCATTCCTTGCGGCCGAGTGTACTTGTCCGGATTGATTTCCGGGAAAACCATTTGTTCGGAGAGCCCGAGGCTGTAGTTACCATGACCGTCGAAAGCAGTGCTCGAAAGCCCACGAAAGTCGCGGACACGCGGCAGGGCCAGAGAGACGAGTCGATCGAGAAACTCATACATCCGACGACCGCGAAGCGTGACTTTGCATCCGATCGGGAGGTTCTCACGAAGCTTGAAGCCCGAGACGGCTGCCTTCGAAAGCGTGGCAATCGGCTTCTGCCCCGTTACCTGAGTCAATGCACTGATGGCCTCTTCGAGATACTTCTTTTCAGTGACGGCGATTCCGACGCCCATATTCACGACGATCTTCTCGAGCCGCGGGATAGCGTGGGCATTGGTGCGATCAAGCGCCTTGCTAAGCGCCGGTTGCACGGTCTTGAGGTAGTGCTCAAGCATGCGCGGCGTCTCCATCGGGCCGGTCGCTTCCGAGACAGCCTTTTCGACGTCACCTGCTTTGGTCTTCTTCGCCATCACAACCGTCCTTTTTATTTTCCTGTCCGTCGCCCCGAGGATCCCCGGAGCCCATCTCCAAAAGCCACCGTTGCAAGGGCCCAACCGTCAACCATCGACATCACTCGGACCTCGATCCGCGCCCGAGACCATCGATCACTGCGCCGCTTTTGCCGCCCGAATCTTGCCGTTGTCAGCGCCGCACTTTCTGCAAGCCCGTACTCGCCCGCCGTCCGCGAGCACCTTCACACCCAGCCTTGCCGCCTTGTCACACGAGGCACAGACAACGAGGACGTTGGAAGCGTCGATCGGCATTTCCTTGCTCAATCGCCCCCCCTGGGGGTTCTTTTGGCTCCGCCGCATGTGACGGTAGACGAGGTTCACACCCTCCACCACAATTTTGCCGTCGGCGCGACGAACGGATAGCACCTTAGCACGAGTGCCCTTGGCGTTGCCCGTCTTCACTTCAACCATGTCGCCAGATCGGATCAACATCAGACCACCTCGCTCGCCAAGCTGACGATTTTCATAAAATTACGATCCCGCAACTCACGGGCGACGGCACCGAAAATACGCGTGCCCTTCGGATTCTTGTCGTTGTCGATGATAACGCAAGCGTTGGTATCAAACCGCACGTAGCTGCCGTCGTCCCTACGAGTGGGCTGCTTGCAGCGAACAATGACAGCCTTGACGACCGCCTTCTTCTTTACGTCACTGCCGGGAATGACGCTTTTGACACTGCAGACGATAATATCACCGATACCAGCGGTGCGTTTCTTGCTTCCGCCTAGTACCTTGAAGCACATGACTTCCTTGGCACCAGTGTTGTCAGCAACGACCAACCGCGATTGCATCTGAATCATGTCGAGGCTCCTTCCCCGGCCTTACGACCGGTCGCCGACGCTTCCTCGGCCTTGGCGGCCGATTCGTTGAATTGGGTCGCCCGGGCACCGCTCCGCAGCGACGCCACGTCGACTGCCGTGCTCTTGGTCACAACACGCACGAGTTCCCAGCGCTTCAGCCGGCTCCGCGGGCGGCACTCGATGATCTCGACAAGATCACCAGGCCCAGATGTCTCATCCTCATCGTGCACGTGACAGATCGTCCGCCGATGGAGGATTCGACCATACTTGTTGTGCCGCACAACTCGCGGGATCTCAACCCGCCGCGTCTTGCTTGACGCGGCACTGGTCACCGTGCCTGTTTCGACTCGCCTTGGCATGACTGCTTCCTGTCTGACTTCTTTCCGCCCGCCTCAGATCCCCGCCCCTGAACACCCCGCCGCGCGGGCCCGGCCAACAGCCGGCCCGCTCATCTTTCACTCGCCGCTTTGCGTCTGCTTTTTGAACTGTCGACGTCCGGCAACACCGTCCTTGCCCGGCTCCTGGACCTTGGCCCGACCCGCCGCCCGCTTCTTCTTGGCATGCTTACCATGGAGCGCGGCGTCGTGAGCAACCTTTGATTCCGCCGGAGCCCCATCCGGGCCAGACGCAGGGACCACAAGGGTCCCACGCTGAGCGAGAATAGTCTGGCAACGAGCAATCGACCGTCGCTGCTTCCGCACATCGCAGGGCGAAGCGAGCTTTTCGGTTTGAGCCTGCAAACGAAGCTTGAACAGAGTCTCAGCCGAGTCCTTCCAGACTAGCCGAATCTGTTCGTCACTCATCTCTCGAAGTTCACGCGCTTTGGTCATGTCTGCCGCCCGGGAGATTTGCACTGCCGTCAAAAATATCAGAACTTTCCGCTCCAAGCCGTTCGCCCAGATACTGCGAATCGACCCGATCACCGTCACCCACCACGAACACCACCCACTGGACCAAGGGGCAGAGATGACTCACATCCCCCGGCCCGGGATCTCTTTTACATAACACGCCGTTTCACAAACCGAACGCGAACCGGCATCTTGTGCGCGAGGCGTGCCAAGCACACCCGCGCCGCTTCTTCCGAAACGCCACCGATCTCGTAGAGAACCGTGCCTGGCTTGATCACGGCCGCCCAAAACTCGGGTTCGCCTTTTCCCTTACCCATTCGGGTCTCGAGAGGAATCGACGTAATCGACTTATGGGGGAACACACGCACATACAGCCGGCCCTCGTTTCGGAGGTACTGGCTGGCCGCAATGCGTCCGGCCTCGATCGTCGCAGCAGCGAGCCAACCCGGTTGCTCGGCCTGGAGGCCATAGTCACCGAAGACGACGCGGTTGCCGCGAGAGGCATCACCTCTTATACGACCTCTTTGGCTTTTTCGGTGCTTGACCCTCTTGGGCATCAGCGCCATCGCCATTCTCCTCGTACATGCCTTGGTTGACCCACACTTGAACGCCAATGTTGCCCTGCGCGGTGGGAGCCTCGCAGAACCCGTAATCAATCTTTGCGCGTATCGTCGACAGGGGCATTGACCCTGCGATTCCCTTCTCACACCGCGACATTTCCGCCCCGCCAAGCCGCCCGGCGAGCTGTATCTTCACGCCCTTGGCACCAGCGTCCATGGTCGTGTCGATGGCACGCTTCATGGTGCGACGGAAAGCAGCTCGCTTGGTCAGTTGGTCGCAGATGTCCTCAGCAATCAATTGAGCTTGGATCTCAGGCCTCGAGACCTCCTCAACCTTGAGATTCACCCGCCTGCCGAGCAGTTGCTGAAGTTCGTCTTGAAGACGATCGACCTCCTGCCCCTTACGGCCGATCAACACACCAGGACGGGCAGAGTGCAGGATCACTTTGACCTCATCCCTCGTCCGCTCAATCTCGATCTTGGGGATCGCGGCAGCGCGATACTTCGTCTTGATGAAGCGACGAACCTTGAAATCCTCCATGAGGAGATCGCGGAAGTCCTTCTTCGAGGCGTACCAGCGGCTCTTCCACGGCTCGGTGATTCCGGTGCGGAAACCGATGGGGTTGACCTTCTGTCCCATGAACTCATTCCTGCCTTGTTGTCGTAAGCTCTGCTTTTGTGTCCTGCGAAACCCGCAACGATCAGATTTTATCCCGATCGAAAACCGCTCCTGGTCACTCCGCCGGTGCTTCCAACGCCACTTTGATGTGAGACATCCGCCGCTTGATGCCGAACGCCATGCCACGGGCACGGGGTCGGATCCGCTTGAACATCGGACCACCATCCACCCGGGCGTCGATGACAACGAGGTCATCAACGGCGGGTGCTTGTTGGTGCTCTGCGTTTCCAAGAGCGCTCTTGATGACCTTCTCGAGCATCCGCGCACCACGATGGGGCTGGAAGCGCAGGATATCGAGCGCCTCATCCGCGAACTTGCCGCGGACAAGATCGGCCAGCGCCCGCACCTTGCGGGGACTGATCCGTGCGAACTTGTGAATTGCCGTGTACGCCATTGCTCACCTCGCTCCCATGCCAGGCTTCCCTGCGGAAACCCAACTCAGCCGCATCACTTCGCCGCTTCCTTGACCTTGCCGCCGTGCCCGCGGAACGTCCGCGTCGGGGCGAACTCGCCGAGCTTGTGACCGACCATGTCCTCGGTGACAAACACTTTGAGGTGCTGCTTGCCGTTGTGGACCATGAACGTCAACCCAATGAATTCCGGGACGATCGTGCAGGCTCGAGACCAAGTCTTGATCGGATCTCGCTTGCTGCCAGCCAGCTGAGCCTCGACCTTCTCGTAAAGCCGGGGGTCGATGTACGGCCCCTTCTTTGAACTGCGTCCCATGATCTAGCGAGCGACTGGCGCTCTCCCCTGCTGACTGTTGATTGCTCTGACTGGCCGTGTGCTTTTCTACTGGCTGACGATAGCTGCCAAACCATTCCCGCCGCTTTCTAAGCGGCTCCATCGGCTTAGCGAAGCTTGAGTTGACCATAGCGGCGACTCTTCCGCCGCTTGATGATTGCCGAGCCAGAAGGCTTCCGCGGCTTCCGCGTACCACCACCCTTGGCACTCTTTCCGGTAGGGCTGACCGGATGACGGCCGCCCTTGGTGCGACCCTCACCACCGCCGTGGGGATGGTCGATCGGATTCATCGCCGTGCCGCGGACCGTCGGGCGAATACCCATCCAACGCTTACGCCCAGCCTTTCCGAGAACCACATTCATGTGCTCGGAATTGCCGATCGCACCGATGGTGGCACGACAGGCCGCCGGAACGCGGCGGATCTCACCGCTAGGAAGCGTGAGCTGAGCCCACTGCGACTCGCGGGCGACAAGCACAGCCGAAGAACCAGCCGAGCGACAGAGGCGTCCGCCCCTCCCCGCCTGCAATTCGACGTTGTGAACCTGCATACCGAGCGGTATCGCCGACATCGGAAGGCAATTTCCAACTTCGGGTGGGGCCTCGGCGCCACTCTGAACGGTGGTGCCGACCTTCAGACCTTCAGGCGCCAAAATGAATCGCTTCTCGCCGTCCGCGTAGATCACCAAAGCAACGCGACACGTGCGGTTGGGATCATACTGAATGGAATCAACTTTTCCAGGAACACCGTCCTTGTTTCGCCGGAAATCGATCAACCGGTAATGCTGCATGTGACCACCGCCACGATGCCGCGACGTGATCTTGCCCTGGTTGTTCCGCCCGCCGGTCTTGTGCTTGCGAACGCGGAGTTGCTTCGGTGCCTCAGCGCCCGGAGTGAGCTCCTTGAAATCGGAGACGCTGGCGTTGCGACGGCCAGGACTGGTCGGGTTGTAGTTGCGGATTCCCATGGCTTCGGAAGCTCTCGTGTCTCGTGTTTCGCGGTTGGCTCGTGCGGTCGATCAACCGTTCAGAACAGGTCGATCTTGAAATCTGCCTTCAGGGTCACGATGGCCTTCTTCCAGGCCTTCGCACTTGTCCGACGCGTACGGCTACGACGGGCCTTGCCGATACGGTTTTGGACCGCGACCTTCTCAACCTTGACATTGAACATCTCCTCCACAGCACGACGGATGTCGGGCTTGGTTGCCTGAGTGACAACCTCGAAGGAATAGGCGCCATTGCGCTGAGCCCGATGCATCCCCTTCTCAGTGACGAGCGGGCGGACGAT
>CAJAYZ010000257.1 GCA_903949225.1 uncultured Planctomycetaceae bacterium | reverse complement strand
GCTCGCCTGCTTGATCTCCTCGATCATTTTGTTCGCCTTATCGGCGAGCGCGACGGCAGGGGCATACTCGGGATTCGCTTCATCCCACGTGCCCGCTCTCCTGTAGCTCACCTCGAAATCGCCACCGTTGATTCCGCCTCCGACATACCCCGTGACGCTGAAGGTGAGCCGCTTGAGCACTTTCCCCTGAACGATGAAGCCGTTCTTATCAGGGTCGTCGATGGCCGCCAGCGCGGTCGCCCGGGATCCGCCGCCGATCGTGGCGGAGACCTTCGGGAGGATGGAGGAGCCTCCGAGCTCAGACGGAACCGAGAGCCCGATCTGCCCTTTGCCCCAGAGCGAGAGCGTGCCGGTCTTGGCGACGAAGACCGCCCCGAGCTGGATGTCGCCCACCGGCAGTTTGATCCCCTCGTACTCGATGTCCCCCGTCACCGTCATGTCGAAGTATTCGAGCTTGCCGTCGGTGATCGTCAATCCGGGCGTTTTGCCATCGTCGCTGCCGAATTGCACCTCGACCTTCGCGACCTCGATGATGACCGAAGCGGCGCCGGTGAGGTTGAAGCGGGATTGATCCCCTGCCTTGGTCGTGTCGAAATCCCGATCCCACTGAAACCGCATCTTCTTCAGCTCGAACTCGGCCTTGATGGGGATCGGCGTCTTGATGTCGATTCCGAAGCTCGAGCTCACCGTCATGTCGAGCTTGTCGAGCTTGCCGTTGGTGAGTACCAGCCCCGGGTACGTGGTCTTGGTCTTGTCGTCGGTGTAGCCGAATGCGACGCCGAGCCCCTTGGCCTGTCCATCGGTGGCGAGGCCGACGAGGGCCGCCCCGTCAAGCGTCACGAGGCGAGCGTTGGCCGAGCCACTCATCGAGAACGTCTCGGTGAAGCCTCTGGCGGGGGCAGCGTTCTCAACCTTCGTCCACTTGAAGCGGAGTTTCTCGGCATTGATAAAGATTCCGCCAGTGAAGAAGGTGCCGGAGACGGCGACGTCAAGCGTCCGCAGATCGTTCCCCACCATCTCGATGCCGGGGCTTCCGTTGTCGCCGAACTCGATCATCAATCCCATCGTCATCGACGCGGCGGTTCCGCCGCTCATGTACGACACGATGAGCGGGCTGACGTCAAACCCGTCGATGAGGGCCGCGGCGACGCCGGAGAACGTCATTCGCTTCAGCGCGGAGTCGTAGGTGAAGTGGAGGTCGCGAGCGTAGATGCTCACCCCGGCGAGTGACCACTCGGCGCTGGCCATGACGTCGAGCCGCCTGAGGGCCCCGTTGACGATCCTCAGGCCGGGAAGTCGCTCTGCCTCAGGCACCGCGTTGCTCTGGGAGACCGTGTTGGTGGTCGTGTCGATCTGCCACTTCGGAATCTTTCCGTCGATCCGATCGGTGGCGAACAAAACCTTGAACGTCGACGCTCCGAGGTTTGCCGTCGCACCGCCGGTCATTTCGTACGTCTGCTTCGCCTTGGTCTCCGAATATTTCACCGTCAGGCCGCTGGTCTTATCGGTCGTGAAGCCAACACCGGCGATCCTGAATCCCGTGTCGACGCGGAACTGCATCTGCGAGAGTTCGGTCTCGTCCGCGATCCATCCGCTGCCCGACTTGTCGGTGCCGATGGTGACGTCGATCGCGTCCTCGAAGATGCCACTGCCGAAGCCAAACTTCGCCTTGCCCTTCACCTCCCAGTACCTTGAGTACCCCGTCTCGGTGGAGTGCCTCTCGATCGTGAGCTCGGTCGAATCAAAGTTTACGCCGCCGAGCTTGAAGGAGGTGGTGCTTCGCATCAATGTCGAAGTGGGGGTGCCGGCGGTGTATGTCCAGCCATCGGCGTCGGAGACGCCGAGATTGACGTCGAGGGAGACTCCATTGAGCGAGAGTCGCGCGTTCCCGGTCAACTTCCCGACGCCGTTGCCGGGGGTGACGTTGTAGGTGAAGGTGTCCGTCGTTCCGCGGAACGACAGCGCGGCGATGGACACGGTGTTGGGAACGACCGTCATCCCCAGCGTGGTCACCGATCCACCGCTGATCACCAGTCGCTTGTCGGCAGCGGTGGCAGAGAAAGTCGTCGACCAGTTGCGTGCGTTCGCGCTCAGCATCGAGGTGCCGACCATGTCGAACGTCGACGCGCCTCCGGAGCCGCTGCGACGGGTGAGCGAGAGCGCCGTGGATACGAAGGAGAGGCTTGCCGCGGTGAACGAAGAGCACACGGTCATGCCGATGCCCGTCACCGCATCGTTGAGCACGGTGACGCCGGCCGTGCCGTTGCCCCCGAGATTGACCGTGCCGGAGAACTTCGTCGCCGATACGTCAGCCTTGCCGGAGAGCACGAGCGTCTTCGAAGAGATCGTCTCCACAAACGAGAGCCCGTCGATCGAATCCGTTACCGTCGGCGTGATCGTGAGCCCGCCGATCGAGAACGCCTCTGGAACGATCATCTTGAAGGCGGAAATGGTCGACGTGGCTCCCGTACCGGAGAACACGAGGCCATCAGACGACTTGAGCTTGACGAGGATCTGGCTCTCGGAGGTGGGGGTCAGGGCCGCATTGCCGGTCATCCGATAGACGGAACCGTCCCGACCGATCTTGAGGCCGCGGTTGCTGAACGTCGTCCCGTCGATGGCGAGCGTGTTTTCCATCACGGCCATGTCGAGCTCGGCGACCGTTCCACCGGAGATCGACAGTCCTTCGGTGGCGTTCGTGGCTGGGGTCGATCCGGTCGACGAAGCGGACTTAGTCCCGAGGGAGACTTTGACCGCTGACGGCAGGCCTGTGACTCCCTTCATCGTTCCGGTGCCTGTGATCTTCAGGCTCTTTTCGTCGGCCGCGGCGGCCAGGGTGAGGAGCGTGCGATCGATCGTCAACCCGGCCAATTGCAGCGACGACGAGGTG
>CAJAYZ010000256.1 GCA_903949225.1 uncultured Planctomycetaceae bacterium | reverse complement strand
GAATCGACCTCGATGATCGTCCGCCTCGTCTATGCCGACGGCACCACTGAGGATCATCCGCTCGTCAACGGCCGGCACTTCGCCGACTACATCCGCCGCGTCGACGTTCCGGAAAGCGACTATGCCTTCGATCTCGCCGGCCGGCAGATGCGCAAGCTCGTCGTCCATCCCGGCAAGGACGCGGTCATCGAACGGATCGACCTCGTCAAGGGAGACGACCCGACGGCGCCTGTGGTGATGGCGCTGACGGCGGAGATGCGGTAGCGAGTTGCCGCCAGATCGGCGGCCAGAGGCACGCGCGAGCGGGCGACAGGCACGGCGGCCGCAGGGGCAGACCGGGGTGGATTGGAACGCTCGCGGAAGGCTCACGATGTGAGTTTTCCGTGGGCACACGGCTTCTGAATGAACCAGGGCTAGTGTTAGCGAGGTTCAAGCCTCCCGCGTGACATCCCCGGTCACGTCCCGCCCCGGTTCTCCCTCCCCTCTGGAGCGACCGATGCTCTCTTCCGCGCCCCGCCGCTGCTGCGGCGTTTTGGCTCTGGTGCTCCTCGTCGCCCTTGGCCCTGCCCTGGCGGGCTGTGCCAAGCAGGAGTTTCAGAACATGCGTCAGCCGACCCATCCCGTCCAAGGACAGGTGACGCTCGACGGCAAGCCGGTGGCAAACGCGACCATCGTCTTCAAGCCGGTCGATGCGGCGAAGTTCAAGTGGCGCGAGCAACCGCAGGCGAAGAGTGACGCGGAGGGCCGATTCACTGTCTTCACCTACGAGGCCAACGACGGGGCCCCGGCGGGGGAATACCGCGTGGGGATCGCCGTCCTCGGCGGGGGCGACGACGAAGGGGGCGATCAGGTCCGCCGTGACACCTCGGCTGCCAAGGTTCCCGCCCGTTACGCCGATGCCTCCACCTCGGGGCTCACCACGAAAGTCGAGGCCAAGCCGAACACGCTGCCGACGTTCGAACTGTCCGGCCGTTGATCACCGTTGCTTTTTCTCATTCCGTTCATCGCGGTTGCATCCCGTTCTCCCTTTCCGGTCGCTCCGGATCACTCCATCCCGAAAGGTCCGACCATGGCCATGCCCCGTTCCCGTGGTGCAGGGTTTACTCTCGTCGAACTCCTCGTCGTCATCGCCATCATCGGCACGCTCGTCGGCCTCCTCCTTCCCGCGGTTCAAGCCGCACGGGAGGCCGCGCGCCGCAGTCAGTGCCAAAACAACCTCAAGCAGGTCGGCCTGGCGATCCTCAACTTCGAGAGCGCGAAGCAGTTTTATCCCCCGGCCCGGGCCGACGCCGCCCCAGGGTTTCCAGTGGTCGAATTGGGAATCCCCGCCCCGGCCAGCGGTTCCATCCAGCACGGTCCCGGCGTCTTCCTCCTGCCGTTCATCGAGGAAGCGCAGCTGGGCAATGCCTACAACACCAAAGTGACCTGGTCTGATCCGACAAACGCCGCGGTGATCGAAAAGATCATTCCGGGATTCATCTGCCCGTCGTCGACCACCGCCAATCCGATCGACACTGGCAACGCGCCGTCGAGCACCTCGGCACCACGGTGGAGGGCGGCCTCCTCCGACTACTCGATCGCCAATGGCATCAACGGGAAAATCGGACTGGCTCCCTACAATCTGATTCCCCCCGTGCCCGGCTACGACCCTTCGAACCCGTCGACCGACGCGACGCAGTACACCGGGGCCATCCGTCCGATGAGCACGATTTCCTCCTTCACCACCGGCATGAGCCCCCCGTTCTACAACTCACGGGCCCGCTCCCGCGCCGCGTTCGTCATGGACGGGACGTCCAAGACCTTGGCTTGGGTCGAGGATGCCGGCCGCCCGGTGCTTTACCGCCGCCGCACCGCGATTAACACGTCGCGGGCGAGCGGGTCGGGATGGGCCGATCCGGATTCGGAGTTCTGGGTCGATGGTTTCACCACCGACGGGGTGACATCGCTCGGCCCGTGCGCGATGAACTGCAACAGCAGCAACGAACTCTATTCGTTCCATCCTTCCGCCTGCGGGGCGGTGTACTGCGATGGAAGCGTCCGCTTTCTGTCCGACGACATGGCCATGCCGCTGCTGGCCGCCGCGATCAGTGCCGCCCAAGGGGAGACCCTAAGCACGGACTGAGACTCCGCCCTGAAGGTCACCCCGATGCAAACGGCCCGCGCGGGATCGCCCCGCGCGGGCCGTGGTGTTTATCCGATGGCCTTCGACCAGGATCAGCGGACGTCGATGAGCTCGACGAGGAAGTGGAGCGTGGCATCGGGGGGGATGGCACCGCCGGCACCGCGCTTGCCGTAGCCGAGGTTGCTTGGAATGAGGAGCTCGATCATGCCCCCCTTCCCCACCAGCTGCATCCCCTCGGTCCAGCCGGGGATCACCTGGGTGAGGCCGAACTCGATCGGCTCGCCACGCTTGTAGGAGCTGTCGAACACCTTCCCGTCGTCGAGCCAGCCGTGGTAGTTGACCTTCACGGTGTTGCTCGCCTTGGGGTTGACCCCTTCCCCCTTGCGGAGGACGCGGTACTGGAGACCGGAAGCGGTCTTCATGAAGGTCTTGGGGGCATCGGCGTCGAGGGTGCCCGCGCCCTTGGGGAGCGTCGGGTGGGGAACGTCGGTATCAGCGGCAGACACGGAAGTCTCCGGAAGGGTGATGGCGAGGGCCAGAAGGATCAAGGAGCAGGCGAAGAGACGCATGGAATGGGGTTCCTCTGGGTAAAATCGTCGCCACGAGCATAGCGGATTCGGGCGGCTGGGTGAGCGCGGCGGGGGGCGGGTGATCCAGGCACAGGCTCTCTGCCCGGGGCTGCCGCAATTCGGGCCAAGCGTGGCTTCGGGGTCGCCCGTGCCCCGTCGCCGGACGCTCGCTTCGGCCTTCGTGGCCTCCGCTCGCTCGGAGCCTGCTTCGCTTCGCCATCCATGGCTGCGCTCGCATCCTACGCCGGCTCTCGGAGCACGGCCGACCCCTCGCTGATGAGCCTTGCGTGGGCGTGGTGCGGCGCTCTGCGTTTCTGGGCTTACGCCAGCAGCGACTTGAGGACGTGCTGTTCTTC
>CAJAYZ010000255.1 GCA_903949225.1 uncultured Planctomycetaceae bacterium | reverse complement strand
GAGGGGTCGCCCGTGCTCCGAGAGCCGGCCTCGCCGGTCAGCGAAGCCCGGAGGGCGAAAGCGCAAGCGGCGCGGAGAGAGCCGAGGCCATGGATGGCCGAGGCGAGCGTCCGGCGACGGGGCACGGGCGACCCCGAAGCCACGTTTGAGCCATCCACGTGAACCCCCGCTCACCCGATGATCGAGCGGCGGCGGGAGACGTAGTCCCAGACGACGAAGCGGTCGAGATCCTTCCCTGACGTGAAGAACACCCGGCCCTGAGCGGTCTGCGCGAGCTTGTAGGCAAACTGGATGTCTTCCCGCGACTGCGACCAGCCGGAGAGGAGAAACACGTTCACCACGATCCCCTCGCGCCGGCAGGCCTCCGCCTCGCGGAGCGTCGCCTCCTCGGTGCGCTTGTGGGGCGGGTAGAGGAGAAAGAGCTGGTTTCCTTCGAAGTGGGCCGTGGGAAGGCCGTCGGTGATGAGGATCACCTGCTTGTTCGGCGTGTCGGCGCGGGCGAGTTGGCGGCGGGCGAGTTGGAGGGCGTGCTGGATATTCGTGAAGTGGGGGGGGACATCCTCCGCCGTGATCGCCGGATCGGACATGTCGGCCCGGAGGCGGACGACCGGCTCGAAGATCGTCACCGGCTTGGGGAGGAGCGTGACGATCTCCCCGGCGGGGCGGGGCTTGGCGAAGGAATACATCTCGAGGAACGAGAGCGTGTCACCGGGAAACTCGCGCTGCACGAGTCCCTGGAGGGCCAGCGCCATCCGCTTCACGCTCACATAGAGCCCGCCGTGCCGCATCGAGCCGCTCATGTCGAGAGCGACGACGGTGGCACACTTCGGCGTGTTCCGGGTTGTGTGGACCTCGATGTCGCGAGCGTCGAGGCGCAGCGGCCGCTCCTTCCCCTGGCGGAGCATCGCGTTGACGAGCGAGCCGGGGATGTCGATGTGGGCGACCGAATCGCCAAACTCGTAGGGGCGCGTCGGCACCAGTTCCACGGCCCCCTCGCCGGTGACGTTCACCTGGTGCCGGCCGGTTCGGGAAGGATCGAGCGCGGAGAAGATCTTCTCGAGGAGCTTGCCCTGGAAGAGGCGCATCGCCTTGGGGGAGAGAGAATAGCCCTTCTTCCCCTTGTCGAGCCCCTGCTCGGCGGCCATCCGCGCCACCATCTCCTCGACCTGGGCCTTGAGGCGGGCAAGGTCGTCGAGCTCCCCTTCGGCAGCGTAACGGCCGAGGGCGTCGAGATCGATGAGCCCGATGCGGGCGTTCTTCTGCGCGTCGGCGAGTTGGGCGAGGAGCCGGTCGATCTCTTCGAGCTCCTCCTTGACACGAAGAGCCTCTTCGACCCCGAGCTTTTCGCGTCCGGTGAACGCCCATTTCGTCGCCAATTCATCGATCTGGTAGACGGCCCCGAGGCGGTCGACGAGGCCGACAAGATCGGCGCCGAAGCGGCTTTGATCGTCATCTTGGGCATACCAGAGCCGTTCGAGGAGGCGGAGCTGCTCCTCGCGGACGGCGCGGTGGAAGATCTCCTTGTGCTTGGCCGGCGGCTTGACGTTCGCCGCCGCTTCGCGGAAGGCCGTGCGGGCCCTCTTCCGGGCGCCGGCAGCATCCCAGTGCTCGAGGATCTTTCTCTTTCTTGCCTCGAGCATCCTTCGGAGCGACTCGATCGACGGGCCGAAGCCGCGGATCTGCTCCGGATCGAGGAGCACGGCACCGGCGAGCTCCTCGGGGGTCAGATCGTCGAGCTCCCCGAACTCGAGGAGGTGCTCCATCGCAGGGCTCACCAGATCGACGTCCGCCGGCCGCGGCGACGGGATCCGCGCCGGGTCGTAACGCTGGTAGGAGTGGACGATGCCGCCGAGGTCGTCGCGCGTGGGCATGGAAGCTCCTCAGGCGTAGCCGCGGGTGTCGTAGATCGTGTGGCCGTGGGATTGGATCCGGGAGATCCGCTCGGTGGCATACAGGCCAGCGAGGATGAACTCGATGCACGACGCCCGCACCGCGGGATCCTTGGCGGCGTTCACCTCGAAGGCCTTCTCCCACAGCTCGGGAACGTCGGCCACGATCGTCGAATAGTCGGCCGAGGGCACCGCGTCCCCGACCTCGACCTTCATCCCTTCGGCGAAGACCTTCGCAATCCCGTCAAGGGAGTGCTTCTCGACATACTCGTTGAAGACCGTGGCGATCGCATCGGCGATGATCCCGTCGAGAACCTGCCGTTCGGAGAGCTGATGGCTCCCCATGAGATCGAGCTCGATCTTGCCGAGGCTCGAGGCATAGAGATGGCCCAGATCGCTGATTCTGGGCACCGCCGGCTTCTCGCCGAGTCGGACGGCGCGGTGGCGGGCACTGGCGACCATCGTGCGGTAGTTGGCGATCGAGAACCGGGCACTGACGCCCGATTGCTGGTCGATGTGCTTGGAGGCCCGGGCACAGATCGTGATCTGCTCGATGAGCTCCTTCATGAACGGGGGCACGAGCACCGGCCAGGAGTGGCCACCGTCAACCCCCGCTTCCTGTTCGAGCATCTGGATGCCGAGGGCGCGTTCACGAGGGTAGTGGGTGTGAATGACGGCGCCGATCCGGTCCTTGAGCTGCGGGATCACCTTGCCGGAGCGGTTGTAGGTGGAGGGATTGGCGGAGAAGAGGAGCATCACATCGATGTCGAACTTGACCGGATAGCCGCGGATCTGGACGTCGCGTTCCTCGAGAATGTTGAACATCCCCACCTGGACAAGTTCGTCGAGCTCCGGAAGCTCGTTCATGGCGAAGATGCCGCGGTGCATCCGGGGGATGAGGCCGAGGTGAAGGGCCTCCTCCGAGGCCATGCTCGTGCCCCCGGCGAGCTTCGACGGGTCGATCTCCCCGATGATGTCGGCGAACTTCGTGCCGGGAGCGAGCCGCTCTGCATAGCGTTCCGAGCGGTGCCACCAGCGGATCGGAACGTCCTGCTCCGCGCGGCCGGCGACGAGCGCCTTTCCGGCGGACGTGATGGGTTTCAGGGGATCGTCGTGGAGGGGGATGGCGGGATCGTCGAGGTAGGGGATCCACTCGTCGAGAAACCGGCCGAGAAGCCGCATCACACGGCTCTTCGCCTGCCCCTTCTCGCCGAGGAAGAGCATGTCGTGGCCGGCGATGAGGGCGATGTCGATCTCGGGAATGACGGTGTCGTCATAGCCAACGATGCCGGGGAAGAGTTCCGTGCCGTCGGCGAGGGCCCGGAGGAAGTTCTCCCTCACCTCCTCCTTCACCGTCCGGCTCTGCCAGCCGGCAGCGCGGAGGTCGGCGATGGTGCGTGGCAGCGAACGCGGATCGATCGGGGCAGGGGAGGCAGGGGAAACGTTGGGCATCGACGGGTCTCCGGGTGACTCCGCCGATTGTAGGCGCCCCCGGCTCCGCCGCCACGAATTGGAGTGTGTCATCGTCCGATCGGGGCCGCTGCCGATCCGACCAGGCACGGCCCCCTGCGGCTCACCCGCTTGCGGGCCGGGGTGCCGTGGCTAGCGGGAGGCGGATCGTGATCGCCGTTCCCTTGCCGGGTGCGCTCTCCACCCGGATGCGTCCCTGATGGGCTTCGACGATCTCGCGGCAGGCAGAGAGCCCCAGGCCCGCTCCCCCCTTGCCGGTCTCGTCCGGACCACTCTTTGTGGAGAAATGGGCCTCGAACATCCGCCGCATGACGTCGGGCGTCATGCCACAGCCGGTGTCACGCACGCAGAGATCGACGAATCCGGCCCCGGAATCCCTCGAGAGTCGGATAATGAGCCGCCCCCCCTGCGGCATCGCCTGCCGGGCGTTGACGAGGAGGTTGAGGAGCACCTGCTGAACCTGGCCTGGATTGGCCGTCACTTGGGGCACGGGGGAAAACTCGCGTTCCACCTGCACCCGGTATTTCATCATCTCCCGCTCGAGGAGCACCAGCGCCTCCTCGATGAGCGTCTCGAGTTGTACCGGCTCCATCCGCGTCGTTCCCCGCCGTGCCATCCCCAGGACGCTGGCGGTGATCTTTGCTGCCCGCGTGCCGGCCGACAGGATCCGCTCGAGGGCCTTGTCGCGCGTCGGGGCGTCGCGGTGGCGGAGGCCGAGTTTGGCGTAGTTGAGGATCGTGGTCAGGGCATTGTTGAACTCGTGCGTCGTCGTGCCGAGGAGGTCGCCGAGCGTGGCGGCCTTCCGGGCCTCGAGGACTTCACGGCGGAGCAGGGCCAGCTCGGCTTCGTGCCGCCGCGCTTGGGCTTCGAGTTGTCGGAGCGACGCATCGCTCCCGTCGATCGGCACCGCCGGGACGGAAGCCGCTCCCGAAGGGCCGCTGATCGGAGCGGAAACGACCGGGGAACCTTGGGGCGGGGAAAGCTTTCTGGCCACGCGGCGAACCGCTGGCGGAGGGAGCGGACCGGCACGACGCCCCGCGGACGCTTCTCCCCCGCCAAAGCCCTCGCCGTTTCCGATCACCATGCCACACTCCTCAAACCGCCGCTTCCGCGGCGACAGACCAGCCCTCCCAGCCCCCCGAAGCCAGCACAATGCCCCGGCAGGACGACTCAACCCCGTCCCCCTGCACCCCCTGACTGGTAGACGCAAGTCTTTTCAGGGCAGGCAAATGCGACGAATTTGGTTCCTCTGTTCCCTATCGTCGCCCGAGCGGGTGGCCCCCGAATCTGATCCCTTCCGCACCTTTCCTCCGGCTCGACCGTTTCATCTTCGTCGCATGGCCCGGTTTTCCACGGGTGGCTACGATACCGAAGGTCGTCCGAACAATTGTTCGTTCGCCGACCCGCGATTCGGCCCCCCAGGCCAGCGACCGCCCGATTCGCTGTCATCCCCCTCGGATGGCGGCCCACAGTGGCGTCGTCCGACGACTCAAAACAGATGAGGTCCCGACCGATGCAGCCACTTCCTCCGCGCCATAAATCTGCCCGCTGTCGCTGCCGAGGGATGTCCGGCACTGAGCGTCGGGGCTTCACCCTCGTGGAACTCCTCGTGGTGATCGCCATCATCGGCCTGCTCACGGGTCTCCTTCTCCCGGCTGTCCAGGCGGCCCGTGAGGCGGCCAGGCGAACGGAGTGCAAGTCGAACCTCAAGCAGGTCGGGATCGCGATGACGATGTATCTCGATCGCAAGTCGCGGGGGAAGTTTCCCGATGCGGCGATCCTCCCGAGTGAGGAGCTCCTCTTCTTCACCCCCACCCGGCCGATCAAGCCGAGTCTGGCGAAGGTCCTCGGCCCCTATTCCGAAGACAACCGCAACATCTTCAAGTGCCCGTCTGACATCTACTACTTCCAGAAGAACACGCAGGCGATCGAGAAGCTGAAGACGAGCCTTGCCGCGATCGGGCGTTCGATCCCCAACGACGCCCCCGATGAATACAAGACGCTCCCCTACGAGGGATTGAGCTACGAATATCCGCAACGCCGCCTCGCCAACAAGACACGAGAAGAGGCGCTCGTAAGCCGTTCCGGGGCCACCGGAGCGACCTCGAAGCTCTGGGTGACCTATGAGTTCGAGGCTTTCCACGGCGGCGGTCTCGGTGCTTTGTTCACCGACGAGAACGAATACAACGACCCCGATCCGAACCGGCCGCCCCCGCAGGAAGGGGCCCGCAACTTCCTCTACCTCGACGGCCACGTCGAGAATCTCTGACACCCTTGGCTTCCCGAACCAACCGGAACTCTTTGTATGGCTACTTCCTACTCTGCCCGCGGCAAGTCACGCGGCTACGTGCCCCCCGAGGAGAAACAGGCAAGCGGCTCTGCCGGCCGGTGGATCGGCCTCGTTGCTGCCCTGCTTGTCCTCGGCCTTGCCGGTGCCTGGGCGCTGGGGCTGTTCGGGCGTCGCACCGATGCCCGGATCGTGGAGATCCAAAAGATCTCCGAGGAGATGACGAAGCAGATGGCCTCCGGTGGACCGCAAAACGAAGAAGAGGCCAAGGCCTTCGTCCAATCGATGGGACAGATGCGCGAGAAGGTCGAGGCACTGCCTGAAGAGCTGCGCGGGCAGGCGTTCCGGGGCGGCGGCATGGGGCGCGGCTTCCAAGCTGCCATGCAGGCCAACATGAAGGCCTTCTTTTCCACCCCGCCCGAGAAGCGGCAAGCCGAACTCGACCGCCAGATCAAGCGTGAGCAGATGATGCAAAAGGCCTTCGCTGCCGCCGGTGGGTTTGGCGGTGGGCGGCCCGGTGGCGGCGGCGGTCCCGGTGGTCCCGGCGGCGGGGGCGGTGGTGGTGGTCCCGGCGGCGGCGGCGCGGGAGGTGCTGGCCGTGGGCCAGGTGGCGGCGGCAATCCGGAAGCATGGCGGAAGCAGATGCTTGACAGCACGGGACCATCGCAGCGGGCCCAATTTACCGAGTTTCGCAATGCCATGGATCAGCGCCGGCAGCAACTCGGCCTCGGCAACGGTTGGGGTGGCCCCGGCGGTGGACGAGGGCGCTGAACCGTTGTCTGACACGCTGGGCCTCCTCGAGGAGGCGATGCAACTGGCCCGGGATCTCGGCTTCCGCGTCCGCGAGGAACCGCTCGGCGACCTACCGGGCGGCGCGTGTGCTGTCGGCGGCAAGCGGCAGATCCTCTTGAATGCGGCTCACCCGTCGAGCCAGCGGCTCGATACGCTCCTCGAAATCCTCGCCGTCGACCCCGGCGTGGCCGACCAACCGGTCAGCCACCTCCTCGAATCCCGTCTCCGCAGGCACTCGTCCGATCGCTGACGCGTCATTGCGACGGCGATCGGTAGAGCTCGTGGGTGGTGATGTAGCGTTCGACGGCGGCCGGAGTCCGGTAACGGATGCTGCGACCGACGGCGACCGCCGAGCGGAGCTGTGTCGAGCGAATGCCGACGGCAGGGCAGATGACGCGATCCGCGGCGACCTGCCGGGCCTTCGCGGCCCCGAGCAACTCGAGCAACGGCTGGCCAGTGACCACGGCACCGATGTCGTCGAGGCCCTCCCGTTCCACGGCCAGCAGTGTGGCGAGTTCGAGGATTCTGTCAGGATCGCGCCAGGTGGGGAGCCCGGCCAGGGCGTCGGGCCCGAGAATGAGGTGCAGGCTGTCGGTGGGATGGGCCGCGGCCAGGACTTCGAGCGTGTCGACCGTCCAGCTCACGCCCCCACGATCGAGTTCGGCGGAGATAACCTCGAAGGCGCCTTGCCCGCCGACGGCGAGCATCAGCATCGCCTTCCGATCCCCACCCGGGGCCAGTCGCCGCCCCTGCTTGTGAGGCGGCGTGGCGGCGGGGACGAACAGCACCCGGTCGAGCCGGGCCTGCTCCCGACAGCTCTCGGCGACGAGGAGATGACCGAGATGCACCGGATCGAAACTACCGCCATAGATTCCCAATCGCATCGCTTCGAGTTCCCCGGGAGCCGTTGACAGGCCCTCCGGTTGGCCGCGTCGGCCTCCGGGGGTCTAATCCGTTCATGGCAGACCAGCATACGGGCCAGCGCGATCTCTTCGAGCACCGCCCCGAGTGGGAGGAGGACGACGCCCGTCAGGGGACGGTGGCCACCGTCGTCCTTCCCGACGGCGTTGACAAGCCGCTCGATTACCTCGTGCCCGAGCGCCTCGCCGGGGCGGTGGAGCCGGGACGGCGCGTCTGCGTGCCGCTCGGGCGGTCCAACCACGAACGGATCGCCTACTGCGTCGCCCTGCGGAGCGGTGAGCTTCCGGCGGCCCCGCTCAAGGAGGTGATCGGCGTCGAGGATCCTGCCCCGCTTCTGTCGCCGCGGATGCTCGAGCTGACGAAGTGGATGGCCGAGCGGTGGATGGCGCGCTGGGGGGAGGTGCTCGAGGCGGTCCTCCCCTCGGGCGTCCGCCTCGCCCGCGGCACCCGTCAGGAGGCGCTTCTCATCGCCTCTGGTACGGCCCCCACCCGTCGTCCGACGGCGACGCAGGCGCGTGTCCTCGCTGCTGCCGCCACGCCGGCCACGGCGGGCGAGCTCGCCCGCCGGGCGGAGTGTGGACGCTCGGTGATCAGCCGGCTCGTCGAGACCGGCCTCCTCGTCGACGCCGGAACCCGGCAGAGCGAGCCGGGGCGCGCCGAAGCGCGGCAGGCCCTCCCCCACCATCGTCCCGCCGAGCTCTCCCAAGCCCAGCAGGGCGCGCTCGACGCCATCCTCGCGCCACTCCGCGAGCGTCGCCATGAAACGATTGTCCTCTTCGGGGTCACGGGAAGCGGGAAGACGGAGGTCTACCTGCAGGCGGTCGAGGAGACGCTCGCCCAGGGACGCCAGGCCATCATCCTTGTCCCCGAGATCAGCCTCACCCCCCAAACCTGCGACCGCTTCCGCAGCCGGTTCGGCAGCGTCGCGGTCCTCCACAGCCACCTCACCGCCGTCGAGCGGCACGCGGAGTGGCGCGAGATCGCCTCGGGACGGGTCGGGGTCGTCGTCGGCGCGCGGAGTGCCGTCTTTGCCCCCACTCCGCGGCTCGGTCTGATCGTCATCGACGAAGAGCACGAGACGTCCTTCAAGCAGGCAACAGCCCCCCGCTACCACGCTCGTGATGTCGCCGAATGGATCGCCCGGTCGGCCGGCATCCCGCTCGTCCTCGGCTCCGCCACGCCGTCTCTCGAAACCTTCGCCCGCTGCCTCGACGGCTCATGGCGGATGTGCCGTCTCCCTGACCGGGTCGGCGGATCGCAGCTCCCGGCGGTGATCACCGTCGACCTGCGCGACCAACGGAGCCGCTCGCGGGGCGCGCTGAGCCCGCGGCTCGTCGCCGGGATCAAGTGGGCGCTCTCCTCGGGGGGGCAGGTGATGCTCCTCCTCAACCGCCGCGGCTTCGCCACCCATGTCCAGTGCCGGGCCTGCGGCGACACCGCCCGCTGCAAGCAGTGCGACCTGGCCCTCACGCTCCATCAGCCGGGCAATCGCGGGATCTGCCACGGCTGCGGGCACATCGCCCGCCTTCCTCCGGATTGCCCGAGCTGCAGGGCACCGCAACTGGCCCAGCGCGGCACCGGGACGCAGAAGCTCGAGGAGCAGGTGCGCGGGCTCTTCCCCGGGACGCGCGTCGCCCGGATGGACACCGACACGATGCGCACCCGCGGCAGCCACGAGCGGACGCTCGACGCCTTCCGCGCCCGCGAGATCGAGATCCTCGTCGGCACGCAGATGATCGCCAAGGGGCTCGACTTCCCCGACGTCATGCTCGTCGGCGTCGTCAACGCCGACGCGGCGCTCCACCTCGCCGACTTCCGCGCCGCCGAGCGGACATGCCAGCTCGTCACGCAGGTCGCGGGCCGCTCCGGCCGGGGGGCGCTCGGCGGGCGGGTCGTCGTCCAAACATCCACCCCCGAACATCCGGCAATCCGATCCGCGGGGCGCCACGACTACGAGGCCTTCGTCCGCCACGAACTGCCGATCCGCGAGGCCCTCATGTACCCCCCCTACGGCTGCGTGATCCGATTCGTCGTCCGCAGCCACCGCGAGGAGGCGGCCGCCGCCTGGGCCGGCACGCTCACGGACCGTCTCCGTGCCGCGGTCGCGGCGGCGGGGGAGGGGATGCGCGTCCTCGGGCCGGCGCCGGCCCCGATCGCCCGCCTTCGCGACCGTTTCCGCTGGCACCTCCAGGTGCACGGCCTCGATGGGGAACGGCTCCGCAATCTCGTTCTCAGGGCCACCGCAGGGCTCCGCACCCCGGACGACGTCGCCTGGATCATCGATGTCGATCCGGTGGAGATGCTGTAACTGCCACCAACGTCGCTTCCGCGCTGAT
Source organism: uncultured Planctomycetaceae bacterium (assembly GCA_903949225.1). Lineage (GTDB taxonomy): Bacteria > Planctomycetota > Planctomycetia > Pirellulales > UBA1268 > QWOP01. The sequence goes on along the minus strand of CAJAYZ010000255.1, from coordinate 4,315 downwards.
AGCCCGTGGAAAAAGTCATCCCTGACCTTTTTCCACTCGAGACATCCGCCGCATCCGGCGGCGGGAGCTTTATCCACGGCCGGCCGGCGGGGTACGATTCAGGCGGAGACCTCGCCTGTCATGCCCTACCGTTCCTTCACTGACATCCTCGGCGAGACGAGCCTCGAGCGGAAGTGCCGCTTCCTCTTCGGCCTCTGCCTCCTCGTCCTCATCACCGGAAGCTTCTGGTGGTACGGCAGCCTCACCGAGCAACTCGTCTATGCGACGACCAGAAGCACCGGGCGGCATCTCGTCGATGCGATCATGGTGCAGTCGCACTGGAACACCTGGGAGACCAATCCCCAGTTTTCCGGAATGATCCAATCGGTGGGGCGCGAGTTCCAAAGCGAGCCCTACGACTGGCAGGTCCTCGATCCACGGGCGGGCCCCGAGGAGCGCCACGCAGAAGGCTACTCGCGGCTCGACGAGGCGGTACTCGACTACTTCGGCGATCATCCCCCCGCTGCCAGTGACGCCTCCGCTGCTGGTGACGCCTCCGCTGCCGGTAGCGCCTCCGCTGCCGGTAGCGCCTCCGCTGCCGGTAGCGCCTCCGCTGCCAGTGAATACCGGGAGTTCCGCCTGCCCGAGCAGGGGAAGTACTTCTACTACCAGACGGTGCGGGCGAAGGAATCGTGCCTCCGCTGCCACGACGTCCGTCCCGCCCCCGGCGTGCCGACGGAGGGAGTGCCGCCGGTCGGCGTGGCCGTCGGTGACCTGATGGCGGTCGTGCGCGTCGTCATGCCCGACGGGCTGACGAAGAAGGCCATCAACTGGAATCGCGCCATCCTCCTCGCGACGGCGATCATGACGGTGTTCCTCGCCATGCTCGCCGCCTATCTCATCGTCCGCTACGTGATCGTCAAGCCGCTGGAGCATCTCCGTGATGTCAGCGACGAGGTCCGCCGCGGCAACGTTCAGGCCCGAGCCGAAATCCACACCGCGGACGAGTTCGAGGAACTCGGCGTCGCCTTCAACCGCATGCTCCGCGGCCTCGTCGACACCCAGGAGGAGCTCCAGAAGGTCAACGAGAGCCTCGACGGGAAGGTGGACGAACTCGCCCGCGCCAATCTCCACCTCTACGAAATGAATCGGATGAAGAGCGACTTCCTGGCGACGATGAGCCACGAGCTGCGCACGCCGCTCAACAGCATCATCGGCTTCTCGGACGTGCTCGGCTCAATCCAGTCGCTCGACGACAAACAGCGCCGCTACGTGCAGAACATCCGCACCTCCGGGCGGATGCTCCTCGACATGATCAACGACATCCTCGATCTGGCGAAGATCGAGGCCGGGAAGACGGAGATCCGCCCAGTGACGTTCGATGTCGAGTCGGTCGTCTCGGCGCAGTGCGACATGGCCCGGCCGATGGCGGAGAAGAAGGCGATCGACGTCACCTTCGAGATCGGCCCGGGCCTTGAGGCGGTCGAGCAGGATCAGTCGAAGGTCCAGCAGATCCTCGCCAACCTCCTCTCCAACGCCGTGAAGTTCACCCCCGGCGGGGGCCGCGTCGAGGTCACCGCCCGCCTCGACGACACCACCGATTCATCCCGGCCGGAGATCGTCATGGACGTTTCCGACTCAGGCGTCGGCATCGCCGCCGAGGAGCAGCAGGCGATCTTCGAGAAGTTCCGCCAGGGGAAGGTGTTCCAGAAGGGGGACGACGCGATGACACGCGAGATTTCCGGCACCGGGCTGGGCCTGTCGATCGTCCGCGAGCTCTGCCGGCTCCTCGGCGGCGACGTCACGCTCGAAAGCCAGCTCGGCCGGGGGAGTCGGTTCACGATCCGCCTTCCGGCTCGGCTCCAGGCGGTGCGATCTACGCCGGGAACGACGCTGGCGCTGGCCGACTGACAGCCTTCGAATCGCCGCTAGACTGTCCGACGGATCGATCGGGCTCGAGGAGGCGGTGATGGCAGACGAAGCGGCCGAGGTGGTGTTGTTCACGGACGGCGCCTGCAGCGGCAATCCCGGCCCCGGTGGCTGGGCCTACATCCTCCGCCACCCGGGGAGCGGGCAGGAGTCGCGCGACTCCGGCAACGAGCCGGTGTCGACCAATAACCGCATGGAGCTGACCGCCGCCGTCCGCGGCCTCTCCCGGCTCAAGCGGCCGACGCGCGTCGAGCTCGTCACCGACAGCGTCTACGTCGGCACCGGGATCTCCGACTGGCTCCCGAAGTGGAAGCAGCAGGGCTGGAAGCGGAAGGAGGGGGGCAAGCTCGTGCCGATCAAGAATGAAGACCTGTGGCGCGAGCTCGACCGGCTCGTCACCGAGCACTCCGTCCGCTTCACCCACGTCGCCGGCCACGCTGGCCATGCGGAGAACGAGGCCTGCGACAAGATGGCCGTGGCGGCCTATCAGCCGTTGCTGAAAAAGGGCTGAAAAAGGCCTGACGTCGGGGGTTCGGGCAGGCTACCACGCGCCCGACAGAGGAGCCGATAAACTCCCAACATGCCCACCCCCGACAACCCAGCCGCCGCCCCTCCGCCCGCCGCTCCGCTGCCGTCGACAACGGCTGGCACGGCGCGCCCGTCGCCGGCTGAAGGGAGGCCGCGGAGCCTCGCGACGCCGCTCGAGCGGCTTCCGGGTGTGGGCACGCTGCGGGCCGACAAGCTGCGGAAGCTCGGGCTGGTCACGGCGGCCGACGCGCTCATGCACTTCCCGCGCGACTACCGCGACTTCTCCGGGGCCCATGCCGTCAAGACCCTCGTCGCCGGCGAGCATGCCTCGCTCGTGGGCGAGGTCGTCGAGGCGACGTCGCGAACGACCGGCTCCGGCCGGCAGATGCTCGTCATCCGCTTGGCCTGCCCCGACGGCGTTATCCGCGCGGTCTGGTTCAACATGCCATTCATGGCGAAACGCTTTTCCGTCGGCCAGAGGGTCGTGATCGCCGGAGCTCCAAAGCGGGCGTCCGGGCAGTGGGAGTTTCCCCATCCGGAGGTCCGCTGGCTTCAGGCGGGGGAGCGGGCCGACGCCTCGGAATGGCTCGCCGTCTATCCGCTCGCCGAAGGGGTGCTCCAGTCGCATGTCCGCGTGGCGGTCCTCGCGGCGCTCGACCATGCCGCCGATCTCCCCCCGGAAGCCCTCCCAGCCGATCTCCTCGCCTCCAAGGGGCTGCTGTCGATCGGCACGGCCCTCCGCGAAATCCATTGCCCGTCGAGCAAGGAGATGATCGACACCGCCCGGCGGCGCTTCGTCTACGAGGAGCTGTTCATGCTCCAACTCGCCCTGCGAATCCACCGGGGCCGGCAGCAGCAGCGCCGCGCCGCCCCATCGATTCCCCTCGACGCCCGCATCGACGGCCGGATCCGGGCCCGCTTCCCCTATGAGTTCACCGCGGCCCAGTCGCGCGTCTGCGCCGAGATTGCCGCCGACATGGCCCGCCCGGAGCCGATGAACCGGCTCCTCCAGGGGGATGTCGGCAGCGGCAAAACGGCCGTCGCCCTCTATCTCATCCTCGCCGCCGTCGCCGCGAGGATTCCCGGCGCCCCGTCAGGGCCCGATGGCCGGGCGACCGGCTATCAGGCAGCGCTCATGGCCCCGACGGAGCTCTTGGCCCGCCAGCACCTTGCCACGCTCGAGCGGCTCCTCGGCGATCAGGAGGGACGAGTCCGTGCCAGCGGCGTCCGCGTCGAGCTGCTGCTGGGGGGCCAGACGACAAAGCGCCGCGCTGCGGCACTCGAGCGGATCGCATCGGGGGAGGCCCAAATCGTCGTCGGCACACAAGCGCTTGTCTGCGGCGAGGCCAGGTTTCGCAATCTGGCGCTCGTCGTTATCGACGAGCAGCACCGCTTCGGCGTTGTCCAGCGCGGCCTCCTCCAGCAGGGGCACACCGATCCCCACACGCTCCTGATGACGGCGACGCCGATCCCGCGGACCGTCGCCCATGCCGTCTACGGCGATCTCGACGTCTCCACGCTCGACGAGCAGCCGCCGGGCCGGCAGCCGGTGGCGACCTACCGGGTCGGCCCGGAGCAGGCCGACTCGTGGTGGGATTTTTTCCGTCGCAAGCTCCGCGAGGGGCGGCAGGGGTATGTCGTCGTCCCGGCCGTCGAGGAATCGAAGCGCGGCCTCGAGAGCATCTCGAGCGCCCATGAGCATCTCTCCAACGGGCCGCTCGAGGCCTTTCGATTGGGGCTCGTCCATGGCCGGATGCCGGCGAAGAAGAAACAAGAAGTGATGGAGAAGTTTCGCGCCGGGGAGATCGATGTCCTCGTGGCGACGAGCGTCATCGAGGTGGGGATCGACGTTCCCAATGCAACACTGATGACGATCCTC
>CAJAYZ010000254.1 GCA_903949225.1 uncultured Planctomycetaceae bacterium | reverse complement strand
GAACTGGCGTTCCTCGTCGCCAAGGCTCGTGCGGGCACGCTCGGCGACGGCGAGGGAGCGGCGATCGAGCGTCTCGTCTACGAAGCGTGGCGAAAGCGGCTCGGCCTCGAGCGGACCGAGCCCCGCCAGCTCGTCGCCGGCTTGCGCGAGGAGCCCGCCGCCGCCGCGGCCCTCGAGCGCCTCGAAGGCTGGCTCCATGCCCCCGGCGGAGTTTTGGCTCCTGCCGACCTCGGCGCTTTCGTAGCCGGATTGCTGCCGCCCAACCGCTCCAAAGCCGGGAGGGACCCATGAGCTTCACCCAGCCGTGGCTCTTGCTCCTGCTCGCGCTGCCACTTGTGCTTGGGTGGCGGATCTGGCGGCGGGGAGGGGGGCGAGTCGTCCTCCCCTTCGACCATCATCCCCACCGCGGCGGAGGCTGGCTCCGGGTGGGGCTCGACCTGGCCGAGTCGCTCCTCCCCCTCCTGGCGGCGGTGGGGATCGCGATCGCCGCTGGCCCGGTGCGCACCGCCGAGCCGAAGGCGCGACGCGTGCTCACGAACATCGAGTTCTGCGTCGACATCTCGGGGAGCATGCTTGCCCCCTGTGGTGACGGCACGCGCTACGACGCCTCGATGGCGGCGATCGACCGCTTCCTGGGAGTGCGCGAGGGGGATGCCTTCGGGCTGACCTTCTTCGGCACGTCGGTGCTCCACTGGGCGCCCCTCACGACCGACACCTCGGCGATCCGCTGCGCCGTGCCGTTCATGAAGCCCGATCTCGTCCCCCCATGGTTCGGCGGAACGGCGATCGGCAAGGCGCTGCTGGCGTGTGCCGAAGTCCTCGACGAGCGGGAGGAGGGGGATCGGGCGATCGTCCTGGTCTCCGATGGCATGAGCTTCGACCTATGGGACGGCAACGAGGCCACCGTGGCGAAGGTTCTGAAGGAGAAACGGATCAACCTGTGGGCGATCCATGTCGCCGATGAGCCGATCCCGGCGGCGATCGTCGATCTTGCGGCGGCGACCGGCGGCGGGGCCTTTGCCTCGAGCGATCCGGGCACGCTTGCCGAAGTCTTCGGCCGCATCGACAGCATGCAGCGGACGCGGATGGAGAAGACCGCCACCGAGACGATCGACTTCTTCGCCCCCTTCTCGATCGCCGGTCTCTCGCTTCTCACCCTCGCCACCGCGTGCGCCTTCGGCCTGAGGTACTCGCCATGGTGACCGCGCTTTCCAGCGACGACGCGCCGGCCGTCGCCGCGATCGTGGCGGCGGGGGTAGCGCTTTTGTGGACGATGGCCGAGATCCTCCACGCGGCCCGCGTCCGCGCCATCGGCCAGCTTGCCTTCGGCCCCGGCGGGAAGCCGGAGCCGTGGGCACGGCTCGCGCCGGGGCTCCGCACGCTCGCGGCGGCGGCGGCGGCCTTCGGGCTGACGGCGCTGGTGCTTGTCGAGCCGGTGTCGCACGGCGGCAAGGCGCTCGGCGCGGACAAGATCCGCCATCTCCTCGTGGTCCTCGACGTCTCGCCGAGCATGCGGCTGGTCGATGCCGGGCCGAACGGGACGCAGAGCCGGCGGGCGCGGGCGGCGACGCTCGTGCGGAGCGTGCTTGCGCGCGTGCCGGTCGATCAATACCGGGTAAGCGTCGTGGCAGTGGCGTCGGGGGCGCTTCCTGTCGTCGAGGACACGCGCGATGCCGATGTCCTCGCCAACATCCTCGACGACCTGCCGCTGTCGTTCGCCTTTCCGGCCGGGAAGACCGACTTGTTCGCCGGCCTCGCCGCGGCGGCCCGGATCGCCAGGCCGTGGCGGCCGGGGAGCGCGACGGTGCTGGTCGTCACCGACGGCGACACGGTGCCGGCCACCGGGCTGCCGAAGATGCCCGAGAGCGTGTCGGGAGTGTTGCTCGTCGGGGTGGGGGATCCGGCGGCGGGGAAGTTCATCGACGGCCACATGTCGCGGCAGGATGTCGCCACGCTCCGCCAGGTCGCCCTCCGGGCCGGCGGGATCTATCACGACGGCAACACCAAGCAGGTGCCGACCGACGCGCTGGCGACCCTCGGCATGGTGCCGCGGGAGAGGCTTCTCGACCGGCTCGCCCTGCGGGATTACGCGATCCTGGCGACGGTGGTGGGGACGGCCCTCCTCGCCCTCCTCCCGCTCCTGTTGGCGGTGGCAGGGTCACGGTGGCAACCGGGGGTGCGGCGCAGCCGCGTCGGGGCGATACTGGGGGAGGACGGACG
>CAJAYZ010000253.1 GCA_903949225.1 uncultured Planctomycetaceae bacterium | reverse complement strand
GTCGTCCGCCGGTCAAGGCTGTCGTAGCCGTAGCGAGTCACGAACCCGAGCGGATCGGTGACGCTCGTCAGGTTGCCGACGGCGTCGGAGGTGGAGCGGGTGACTGGGCGGGGAATCGTCGCATCGGGGGCTGGGGCTGTCTGGCTCGTCCGACGGCCAAGGTTGTCATATTCGTAGTCGGTTTGCCGGCCGAGTTCGTCGACGGTGGCTGCCAGCCGGCCGATGGTGTTGTAGACCTGCTGGGTCACCAGCGGAACGAGTGGGCCGACGTCGTCGGGGTCGGGTGTCGTGGTCGTGACCTTCCGCCCCAAGCCGTCGTAGGCGGTCTTCGTCACGAAGCCGCGCGGATCGGTGACCGCGATCCGATTGCCCGAGGCGTCGTAGCCGAACGAGGTGACCGGAGAGGTCAGCGGCCCGCTCCCGTCGGGATCGGGCTGCGTGAGGCTCGTCTTTCTGCCTAGATTGTCGTAGCCGTAGACCGTGCTGCGACCGAGCTCGTCGGTGACCGAGGTCACCCGGCTCGCGAAGTCGTACGTCGTTACGGTGGTGTGCTGCGTCTCCCCCGCGGCTGCTCCGAGGGCGTCGGTTTCGGAGGTCAGCCGGCCAAGCCTGTCGTACTGCTTCCAGGAGGTGTGACCGAGCGGATCGGTCATGGCCGTGAGCCGCCCGGCGGCATCGTAGCGCATGCTGGTGACCGGCCCCTGGGCACCGACCGATGGACTCGCAGCCCGCACCGTCACCGGCCGATTCATGGCGTCAAACGATGAAACCGTCCGCCGGCCGAGGGGATCGATCGCGACGACGGCGTTTCCGACCGCGTCGTAGACCGTCGTCGTCACGTCGCCGGCGGGATTGGTGACGGAAAGAACCCGGCCGAGCCCGTCGACGGTCCTCGTCGTCACGCGGGCCAGGGGATCGGTCGATTGAAACAGAAACCCACGCTCGTCGTAGCCGCGATCGAGCGTCGGCCGCGAAAGTGGCCCCGTTGCGCCGTCGGGATCGGGAAGAATCGTGCGGATCTCTCGATTGAGGCGGTCGTATAGATGCTCGGTCGTGAATGCCACGTCTTTTTCGTCGCTGCCCCCCGGGGCGATCTCGTAGCGGAGATTCCCGGCGGCGTCGTAGCGATACTGCGTCACGAGCGGTACCAGAGGCGCCAGCGGCCCGTCTCCGTCCGGGTCAGCCGTCGTTGTCGATGACTTCCGGCCGAGCGGGTCGTATTTATACGTGGTATTAAATCCGCGGGGATCGATGACGGTCTCGAGTTGGCCGTCCCGGTCGTAGCCGAATCGCGTCTCCGGCCTTAAAAGCGGCCCATTGCCATCGGGATCGGCCTGCGTCTCCTTCGTCTTTCTCCCCGCGTTGTCGTATTCGTACTTCGTCGAATGATCTTGATCGCCGAGCGTCGCACCGAGCGGATCGGTGATCACGGAGAGATTGCCACGGCCGTCGTAACCGGAGCGGGTCACGGGTCCGGGAGAAGTCCCGTCGGGGGACGGGCCGGTCTCTGTCACCCTCCGTCCGAGCTTGTCGTAGGTGTAGGTCGTCGTGGCGCCGGCGCGGTCGGTTACCGCAACGATGCGGCCGCCGCCGTCGTAGCGGGTCTGCTCGCCAGTGCCGTCCGGATAGAGCGTCGCAACTTGGCGATTGCGGGCGTCGTAGAGATACCGGGTGATGCGGCCGGCGGCGTCGGTCTGGGAGACGAGATTGCCGGCGGGGTCGTAGGATACAAGCGTGAAGGTGCCGTCCACGCGCACGCTCTTTAACCCCCGTTGCATCTTGTCAAAGGTGCCGCTGGTCGTTCGCAAATCCCCGAGTACCGTGCCCGTCAGATTGCTCGCGAGATCGTAGCTGAGCGTGGTGGTGAGTGGAGGCAGAGGCCCGGCCGCGCCGTCGGGATCGGCGGAGGTTTCGCTCGTCTTCCTTCCCAGTGCGTCGAAGCCGTAGGTGGTAATCACGCCATTTCCGTCGGTCCTCGAATCGGGATTACCGCGATCGTCGTAGTGGGCCAGCTCACGCACCGTCAGGGTGGGAAGCAGATACTTTTCCGAGGAGACCGGCTGCCCCGCAGCGTTGTACGTGAACCAGGTCGTGATGCCGCTCGGGGCCGTCGAGGTCGCCGCGAGCCCGCGGCCCTGCGTCAGAAACTGCGTCTTGAGATTCAGCCGACCGACGCCAAAGTCATCGATCCGACCCGTAAGGAATCCAGTCGTGTCGTACTCGAACTTCGTGAGCACATGGTCGCTGGGGTCGTTTGGATCGTTGTAGGCTACGATCTGATCAAGGTCATGAAACGGGCCGGCGTTATAGTTGTAGAAGGTGTCGTTCCCAACGCGACCGTTCACCACGCGGATCTTGCCGAAAGCATCGTAGGTATATCTCTCGACCACTCCGTAGGCATCCGTCGACGATGCCTTGAGTCCGGTGTCGTACCAGGTTGAGCTTTCAACCGTGCGGTCCGCCTGCCGCACTTCAAGCAGATTCCCCTTGGTGTCATAGCTATAGCGGGAGAGATTGCCGCGCTCGTCGACGAACGCAGACTGATAGCGATGGAGGTCGTATGTGAAGCTGTGACGGTTGCCTGCGGCATCGGTGACGCGGAAGCCGCGGCGGTTGGCGTAGTATTCCCACGAGGTGACGTTGCCCAGCGGATCGGTGAGACTCTGGAGCAGCCCCGAGCGAGCCTTGTCGGAGTAGTAGGCATAGCGGACGATCGGAGCCGCGACCCCGGGAGCCGGCACCGGCGCCGTGACGGAATCCAGCCTGCTGCCGGTGTAGCCGTACGTCCAGGTGCGGCCGGT